>JAEYUT010000167.1 GCA_023432305.1 Actinomycetes bacterium | reverse complement strand
GAACAGGTCATCGAAGGCGTCGCCGTTCTTGTCATGCACATAGTTCTTCTCGGGAAGATCGCGGGTCCAACCGTGCGCCCGCAGCGAGCGCAGCATCTGGAAGAGGCGCTCGTCGTCGGTGACGACGAGACCTCCTTCCATCGTCGAGATGTGATGCGAGAAGAAGCTCGAGAAGGTTCCCATGACACCGAACGTTCCGGCGGCTCGTCGGTCGAAGCGGGCGCCGAGCGACTCGCAGTTGTCTTCGAAGAGGACGAGATCCGACGCGGCGGCGATCTCCGTCAGACGAGCGAAGTCGTTGGGGTTGCCGAGCAGGTTGACGGCGAGGATCGCGCGGGTCTTCGGGCCGACCGCCTCCGCCGCGAGCTCCGGGTCCATGTTGAGCGTGTCGAGGTCGATGTCGACGAAGCGCGGGACCAGACCGTACTGCGCGAGCGGATAGTACGTGGTCGCCCACGACACCGCCGTCACGAGCACCTCATCGCCTGCCGAGAGATCGATCTCAGGGTTGAGGACGGCTGCCGCGATCATCGCGAGATTCGCCGACGAACCTGAGTTCACCATGACGGCGTACCGCGACCCGACGAAGTCGGCGAACTGGTCCTCGAACGCAGCCACACGCGGGCCCATCGTGAACCGATTGCTCGCGATGACCTCCTGAAGCGCAGCGTACTCGCGCTCGTCCCAGGTCGTCGTGGCGAGAGGATACAGATTGTCGGTCATCGGGTCTCCGTGGTGATCAGGGTTGTCCGCAGGAGCGCGAGGCCGGGCGACCGCGACTCCGGAGGAAGGTCAGCTGCGTTCGGGCGCAACAGGACTGGCCGCTTCAGCGTACTGGTGATGACCGTCAGCCGTCAGAATCCGTGGTCGAGACCTGTCGCGCAGCGTGAGTGTGATCGCCGCGCGTCTCGAGATCGAGGTCCGCGTCGACCATGAGGTGGGCGAGCTCTCGCGCCCGAACGACGGGGAACCAGCCCAGCTCGCGCTCGGCGAGCTCGCAGTCTCCGATGAGGGTGTCGACCTCGGCGGGTCGCATGAGACGCTCATCGATATCGACATGCTCCGCCCAGTCGAGTCCCACGTGCTCGAACGCGTAGTCGAGGAAGTCGCGCACCGAATGCGACTCGCCTGTCGCGAGCACCACATCGAGAGGCTCCTCATGCTGGAGCGAGCGCCACATCCCCTCCACGTACTCGGGCGCGTAACCCCAGTCGCGCCGCGCGTCGAGATTGCCGAGCACGAGCCTCTCGCGATGCCCCGAGGCGATCCGAGCAGCCGCGCGCGTGATCTTGCGGGTGACGAAGTCGACGCCGCGGCGCGGGGACTCGTGATTGAACAGGATTCCATTGACGGCGAAGATCCCGTGCGCCTCACGATGGTTGCGCGTGGCCCAGTATGCGAACACCTTCGCGACACCGTACGGAGACCTCGGGTGAAAAGGGGTGAGCTCGTTCTGCGGCGGAGGGCTAGCCCCGAACATCTCGGAGCTGGACGCCTGGTAGTACCGGCACGCCAGACGCATGGAACGAATGGCCTCGAGCAGCCGAACGGCACCCAGACCCGTGATGTCGCCCGTGAGCTCGGGCTCATCGAACGAGATGCGCACGTGCGACTGTGCGGCCAGGTTGTAGACCTCGTCAGGAGCGATCTCGCCCAGGAGCCCCGCGAGTCGCGCGCCCTCGCCGAGGTCCGCGAAATGCAGATGGAAGCGCTCATCCGCGGCGTCGCCGTCGGGAAGCAGGTGCGCGATGCGCTCGGTGCCGACTGTGGACGACCGACGCATGAAGCCGTGGACCTCGTAGCCCTTCTCCAGGAGCAGCTCGGCAAGATAGCTGCCATCCTGTCCCGTGACGCCGGTGATGACGGCACTTCTCTGAGGCGACATCGGCTTCCTCTCGGCGACCAGCAGGCGGGGCGCGGAATCGTGAGGAAGTCTACAAGGCGCGACGGCCCGCGTCATGTGCTCCTACGAACACCGAGCGGTAGGCGATCCGACGCAGCGATTCGGGGATGAGTCGATATCCGCCGCGCACGATGATGTTGCGCAGCTGCTGTCCGCGGGTGGTGATTCCCGCGGCGCGGAAAGCGCGCTGAAGCTGCAGTTCGGTGCGCAGCAGAGATCGCCCACCACGACGGGCGTAGGCCCCGGCGTCGGTGCGGTACCCGACGAGCGGGCGGGACGTGTTCGCCGTGCGCGCGCCGGAGACGATCATGCGCCCCCACAGCCAGTAGTCCTCCATCGTTCCGAGCGGCTCGTACCCTCCCGCCGCCAGCACAGCCTTCGTGCGGTAGACGACCGAAGGATGGTTGAACGGATTGTGGAAGGGCAGTCGCGCAACGATCGCGTCATGCTCCTGAGGGGGCGTGCGGGTGCCAACGGTGCGGATGCCGCCATCCGGTTCGGCGACGAACTCATCCATCGCCGAACCGACGAGGTCGAGACCGGATTCGATCATCGGCACCTGCACCGCGAAACGGTCGGGGTAGGAGATGTCATCCGCATCCATCCGCGCGACGATCCCGAACGACGCGGCCTCGAGCCCGCGCATGAGCGCGCGGGCGAGCCCTTGGTTCTGCGGCAGCACGACATGCACGACGGGCACCGGGGATTCCGCCGCGATCCTCGCGATCTCCGCGGCGAGCTCCTCCCCCACCGGCCCGTCCTGCACGAGCACCACCTCGTCAGGACGGCGATGCTGCTCGGCAACACTGGATGCGAACGCCGCCGCGAGGAAGTCCGCCCGGTCGCCGCGGTAGACGGGCAGCAGCAGCGAGAACGGCTCAGGCACGAAGTCCCGCCGCCTCGTAG
>JAEYUT010000134.1 GCA_023432305.1 Actinomycetes bacterium | reverse complement strand
CGATGCGCCTTCTCGGTGTCGATGCGCCGAGCTTCGCGGAGCTGTTCGACGCCTCCCGTGTCGCGATGCGCGACGCGTACCCGGAGGTCGAAGCCGAGTACGAGCGCACGTCGCGCCTCGCACTCGGTGAGGAGGAGACCTTCCTCCGCACGCTCGCAAGCGGCACGACGATCCTCGATGTCGCCGTCGCCGACACGAAGAAGGCCGGTGGCGAGGCGCTGTCGGGTGACACCGCCTTCCTGCTCCACGACACGTTCGGCTTCCCGATCGACCTGACGCTGGAGATCGCGGAGGAGGCAGGCCTCTCCGTCGACCGCGCGGCGTTCGACAGCCTCATGACCGACCAGCGCACGCGCGCCAAGGCGGATGCGAAGGCGAAGAAGGGCAAGCTCGCCGACCTCTCCGTGTACTCGCAGTTCCGTCAGCTCGGTGAGACGGTGTTCACCGGCTACGAGTTCCTCGAGACCGAAACGAAGGTGCTCGGCATCATCGCGGACGGCGTCCCCGTTCAGAAGGCCACGGTCGGTCAGACGGTCGAGGTCATCCTCGCTGAGTCGTCGCTGTACGCGGAATCCGGCGGTCAGGCCGCCGACAAGGGCTCGATCGTGGGCGACGGGTTCGACCTCGAGGTGCTCGACGTGCAGCGCCCGGTGAAGGGACTCATCAGCCACACGGTGAAGGTGCGCTCGGGTGAGGTCGGGGTCGACCAGGCGGCGACGAGCGTCGTCGACGCGGACTACCGTCGCGGTGCCACGCAGGCGCACTCCGCGACCCACCTCGTTCACGCAGCACTCCGTCAGACTCTCGGTCAGGAGGCGCACCAGTCCGGATCCTTCAACAAGGCGGGCTACATGCGTCTCGACTTCTCGTGGAACCAGGCGCTCAGCCCGGAGACCCGCAGCGAGATCGAGGAGATCGCCAACAACGCGGTCCGCGACAACCTCGAGGTGGTCACGCGCATCCTCCCCATCGACGAGGCGCGCAAGGCCGGCGCGATGGCGCTGTTCGGCGAGAAGTACGGCGACACGGTGCGCATGGTCGACATCGGGGGTCCGTGGTCGCGTGAGCTGTGCGCAGGCATCCACGTGCGCACCTCGGCTGAGGTCGGCCTCGTGAATCTCGTCTCGGAGTCGAGCGTCGGCTCCACGAACCGTCGTGTCGAGGCCCTCGTCGGGTTCGATGCCTTCCGCGATCTCGCGGTGGAGCGCGCGATCGTCAGCCAGCTGACGGCGAGCCTCAAGACTCCCCGTGAGCAGCTTCCGGAGCGCATCTCGGACCTCGTCGCCCAGCTGAAGGCCGCCGAGAAGAAGATCGCAGCGTTCGAGGCGAGCCGACTTTCGGAGCGCGTGCCGACCCTCGCCTCGCAGGCGTCGCGCATCGGCTCGGTGCTCGCGGTCGTGGAGAGCGTCGGCGAGCTGCAGTCGGTCGACGAGCTGCGCAGTCTCGTCACCTCGGTGCGCGAGCGCCTCATGGCGGAGCCGGCGGTCGTCGCTCTTGCGGCGGAGGTCGGGGGCAAGCCGTCGGTCATCGTCGCGACCACGCAGGGCGCACGCGATGCGGGCGTGAAGGCGGGCCCACTCGCCAAGCAGGCTGCGTCGGTGCTCGGCGGCGGCGGAGGCGGCAAGGACGACATGGCCCAGGGCGGCGGCAGCGATGTCTCCGCGATCGGCGCCGCGCTGCAGGCGATCCGGGACGCGCTCTCCTGATGCGTCGCGGCGTACGACTCGGCATCGATGTCGGACGGGCGCGCGTCGGGGTCTCTCGCAGCGACCCCGACGGGCTCCTCGCGACGCCCGTCGAGACGCTGCCGCGTGACGAGCGGACGATCCCGAGCGTTCTCGCCCACGTCGCCGAGCTCGACGCTCTCGAGGTGCTCGTCGGGCTCCCGCTCTCGCTCAGCGGCGGAGACACCCCGTCGACCGCGGACGCGCGCGAGTTCGCCGCACAGCTCGCCGCGGCGACCGCGACACCCGTGCGGCTCGTCGACGAGCGGATGAGCACCGTCAGCGCCCAACGTCAGCTCCACGCGAGCGGGCGCAAGACCAAGGGCTCGCGATCGATCATCGACCAGGTCGCCGCTGTTATCATCCTGCAGAACGCCCTCGACTCCGAGCGGGCGTCGGATCGCCCCCCAGGATCCCTCGTCCATCCCGAGAAGGAACCCGGCAGTGAACTCTGACCCGACCTGGGACGATCTCGTCGGCCCGTACACGAACCCTCCCGTGACCGCAGTCTCGAACTCGACCGCGCAGACGCCGAGCGCCGACGCCGGCGCGCCGGTGCTGTCGCGTCGCGCTCTGCGCGAGACCTCGTCTCGCGGGCGCAAGAGCGGCGGGTCCCCCCGCCGCAGGGGACGCGGACCCTGGGGCTGGATCATCGCCCTCATCGTCGCGTTCGGTCTCGTGATCGGCGCAGGCGTGACCGTCTGGGTCATGTATGAGGACAAGATCCGCGAGGTGCTCGGGATCGAACCCGAGTACGACTACTCGACGACCGGCAACGGCGAGGAGGCGGTCGTCGTGATCGAGCCGGGCGACATCGGCTCGGACGTTGCGCGCAAGCTGCACGAGGCGGGCGTCACGATGTCCTACCGCGCTGTCTATGAGCTGCTGCTCGCCGATTCCTCCATCACCTTCGAACCCGGCAGCTACCGGCTTCAGAAGGAGATGAGCGCCGAATCCGCTCTCGCGGCGATGACGGATCCGGCGAACCGCGTCATCGACCGCGTCACGATCCCCGAGGGCGTCACCTCGGTCGCCGCGCTGGAGCTCATCGCCTCGTCCACCGAGATCCCGCTCGAGGAGCTGCAGGCGGAGGCGGAGAACTTCACCCAGTTCGGCATTCCGGCGAACGCGCCGAACATCGAGGGGTGGCTGTTCCCCGCGACCTACACGTTCGAACCGGGTACGACCGCGAAGGCCGCGATCCAGACGCTCGTGGACCGCATGATCCAGGAGCTCGACGCACAGGGTGTGGCGCCCGAGCGCCGATTCGAGGTGCTCACCAAGGCCGCTCTCATCCAGCGCGAGTCGGGACCGAGCGTCGAGGACATGAAGAAGATCGCGCGCGTCTTCGAGAACCGAATCGCGCGAGGAATGCTGCTGCAGTCGGATGCCACGGTCGCCTACGGAACGGGCAAGTACCACACCGTGTGGACCTCGCCGGAGGAACGCGCGGACGCGTCGAACCCGTACAACACCTACGCGAACCCCGGTCTGCCGCTCGGACCGATCGGCCTGCCGGGCGCGGACGCGATCTCCGCGGCGCTCGCCCCCGCGGAGGGCACGTGGCTGTACTTCGTGACGGTCGATCTGCGCACCGGGGAGACGGTGTTCTCGAACACGCTCGCCGAGCACGAGCGCGCGGCGAAGCGCCTCTACGCGTGGTGCAAGGAGACCCCCGAGAACGAGTCGTACTGTGCGTGAGCCGAGGCGCCGCCTCGCGGTGCTCGGCTCGCCCATCGCACATTCGAAGTCGCCCCTGCTGCATGCGGCCGCCTATCGAGCCCTCGGGCTCGACTGGGAGTACGAGCGCCACGAGGTGACGGACGACTCCCTCGCCGACTTCCTCGCCGGACTCGGCCCGGAGTGGCGAGGCCTCTCGCTCACCATGCCGCTCAAGCGTCGCGTCGCCGAGCTCGCCCCGGATGTCGATCCGGTCGCGCGCGCGACCTCCCAGGGGAACACGATCCTCCTCGATGCGGGGCGCCCCGTGAAGGCGTTCAACACGGATGTGCACGGCGTGGTCGCAGCACTCGGCGAGGCGGGCGTCGCCTCCGCGGATCGAGCGGTGGTGCTCGGCGGCGGCGCGACCGCTGAGAGTGCGGTCGCGGCGCTCGACAGCATGGGCGCTCGCGTCACTGTCGCCGTCCGCGACCCGCAGAAGGTGCGCGAGGCGGCATCGTTCGCAGCCGATGTGGGGG
>JAEYUT010000082.1 GCA_023432305.1 Actinomycetes bacterium | reverse complement strand
CGCCTCGCCGATGGCGTCGCGAGCCTGAGCGACGGCACCGTTCAGCTCTCGGATGGCGCGGTGCAGCTGCGCGACGGAGCATCCGGCATGACCTTCGGCGGCCTCATGCCGTGGGTGATCGGCGTGGGCCTTCTGCTGATGGCGCTGCTCGGAGGCTGGATCGCGCACCGCGTGCGCACGCGCGAGGCCTGAGCCGCGCCGCACAAGCACAGGAGCCCCGGGGTCGTGCACCCCGGGGCTCCTGTCATATCCGCGCGCTCAGGCTGCGGGCGCGTCCGGTTCTGATCGCTCCACCGAGAGGCCGTCGCCGAAGCGGTCGAGGTCGACCCGCACGGTGTCGCCGTCGCGGATGTCGCCCGCGAGGATCGCCTTCGCCAGCCGGTCGTCGATCTCGTGCTGCATGAGCCGACGCAGCGGGCGCGCACCGTACAGCGGGTCGTAGCCGCGCTCGGCGAGCCAGGCGCGTGCATCCGGGGTGACCGCGAGGTTGAGGCGACGCTCGGAGAGGCGACGCTCGAGCCGGTCGACGTAGAGGGACACGATCTGGCCGAGGTCGGCCTCCGACAGCGGCGCGAACACGACGATGTCGTCGAGACGGTTCACGAACTCCGGCTTGAACGCCTGCCGCACGAGCTCCTGCACGGCCTCGTGCTTCTTCTCCCAGCTGAGCTCGCGGTCGATGAGCACCTGGCTGCCGAGATTCGACGTGAGGATCAGGATCGTGTTGCGGAAGTCGACCGTGCGGCCCTGCCCGTCGGTGAGGCGGCCGTCGTCGAGCACCTGCAGCAGCACATCGAAGACCTCGGGGTGCGCCTTCTCGACCTCGTCGAGCAGGATGACCGAGTACGGACGCCGGCGCACGGCCTCCGTGAGCTGGCCGCCCTGCTCGTAGCCGATGTACCCGGGAGGGGCGCCGACGAGCCGCGAGACGGCGAACTTCTCGCCGTACTCGGACATGTCGATGCGCACGAGCGCCTTCTCGTCGTCGAAGAGGTAGGCGGCGAGCGCCTTCGCGAGCTCGGTCTTGCCGACGCCCGTCGGCCCGAGGAACAGGAACGATCCGGTGGGACGGTCGGGGTCGGAGATGCCGGCGCGGGTTCGGCGCACCGCCTCGGCGACGGCGCGCACGGCGTCGCGCTGTCCGATGAGTCGCTTCCCGAGCTCCGCTTCGAGACCGAGCAGCTTCTCGGTCTCGCCCTGTCGCAGCTTGTCGACGGGGATCCCGGTCCACGCGGCGACGACGGCGGCGATGTCCTCATCCGTCACCTGGTCGTTGACCATCCGGGGACCCTGCTGCTCGATCGCCTCCGCCTGCATGAGCTGCTGCTCGATCGCGGGGATCGTCTCGTAGTTGAGCTTGGAGGCGTCCTGGTAGCGCTGCTCGCGCATCGCGCGGTCGAGTTCGATGCGCGCGTCGTTGAGGCGGGACTTCAGGTTGCCGACGCTGTGGAGGGTGCTCTTCTCGGCCTGCCAGCGGGTCTGGAGGGCGTCGAGCTGCTGCTCCTTGACAGCCATGTCGGCGCGGAGCTTCTCGAGGCGCTCCTTGGAGGCGGCGTCCTTCTCCTTCTTGAGGGCGAGCTCTTCGATCTTGAGACGGTCGACGGCGCGCTTGAGCTCGTCGATCTCGACGGGGCTCGAGTCGATCTCCATCTTGAGGCGGGAGGCGGCTTCGTCGATGAGGTCGATGGCCTTGTCGGGCAGCTGCCGCGCGGTGATGTAGCGGTTGCTGAGCGAAGCGGCGGCGACGAGCGCGCTGTCGGCGATCGCGACCTTGTGGTGGGCCTCGTAGCGCTCCTTCAGGCCGCGGAGGATCGCGATGGTGTCCTCGACGGACGGCTCGCCCACGTACACCTGCTGAAAGCGGCGCTCGAGCGCGGCATCCTTCTCGATGTACTCCCGGTACTCGTTGAGCGTGGTGGCGCCGATGAGGCGCAACTCGCCGCGCGCGAGCATGGGCTTGAGCATGTTGGCGGCCGCGACAGAACCTTCGCCGCCGCCCGCGCCCATGAGGGTGTGCAGCTCGTCGATGAAGGTGATGACCTGGCCGTCGGATTCGTTGATCTCCTTGAGCACGGCCTTCAGCCGCTCCTCGAACTCGCCGCGGTACTTGGCGCCGGCGACGAGAGCCGCGAGGTCGAGCGCCACGAGCTGCTTGCCCTTGAGCGAGTCGGCGACGTCTCCCGCGACGATGCGCTGGGCGAGCCCTTCGACGACGGCGGTCTTGCCGACGCCCGGCTCTCCGATGAGCACCGGATTGTTCTTGGTGCGCCGCGTCAGAACCTGACTGATGCGGCGGATCTCGGAGTCGCGCCCGATGACGGGGTCGAGCTTGCCGCTCTTCGCGATCTCGGTGAGGTTGATCCCGTACTGCTCGAGGGCGCTCTTCGTCTCCTCCTGGGTGGAGGGTGCGCCCTGCATGTTCGCCATTGCTGCTCCGAAGTAAGACTTGAGTTGCGGTGGCTCAAGTTTAGCGAGACACCTGCGAGATTGCACAAGGAGGACTCAGCATTCGTCGAGTCTGCTCCGCCGACGCACCTGCCCGCCCCAGCCTCAGCGCTTCGCTGACGCCGTCACCGTGAACTTCGGGGTGCGCACGAGCTGCCGCGTGGGGCCGACGAGACGCTCGAGGATCGGGCGGTAGCCGAGGTGCGAGTTCCACACGGCGCGCAGCTCGCCCCCGGGCCGAAGCACGCGCGCGGCGTCGGCGAAGAGGCGCTCGGCGAGCTCGAGCGTGACCGTCGATCCGCTGTGGAACGGCGGGTTCAGCACGACCAGGTCGACGCTCTCATCGGGAAGGAAGCCGAGGCCGTCATCCTGATGAACCTCCACCTCGATACCGTTCGCGAGTGCCGTCTCGCGTGTGGAGGCGACGGCGATCTCCGACACGTCCGAGGCGATCACCCGCGCCCGCGGGCGATGCCGCGCGAGCAGCGTCGCCAGCACCCCGGAGCCGCACGCGAGGTCGACGGCCACGTCGAAATCGGGAAGCGAATCGAAGGTGCCGATGAGCACGCGCGTGCCGATGTCGAGGTTGGCGCCCGCGAAGACACCCGGATGCGCCACGACATCCACCTCCGCCGAGGTCTCGGCGCGAACCGACTCCGCGGGGCTCACCTGCTGCGGACCGGAGGCGATGAGGACGCGCGCCTTCTGGCGGGCGGGCGCCACGTCCACACGCTCGAACGCAGCCTGAAGCACCGGGTTCTGGGTGGGCGTCATGTGCTTCACGCGGTTGCCCGCGAGCACGACGAGGTCGGGGGATGCGCGGTGCGCGAGTGCGCGAGCGATCGCGTCGAGGCGGTCGAGCGACTTCGGCAGGCGCACGAGGGCGAGCGTCGTCGCGGGCGTGACCAGCTCGGCGAGCGGAGCCTGCTCAGGGGATGCGACGCCGAGCCGCTGCGCGTTCGCAGCGAGCGCGCGGCGCGCGATGATCGAATCCGGATGCACCCGCACCGTCGAGGCGCCGAGAGCCGAGACACCGAGAGCGAGAGCCCCGTGCGTGTCGTCGACGACGACCACCTCGCCGCGCAGTGCCTCCGGGAACCGCTCCGCCGCCAGATCCAGCAGGTAGCGGTCCGCCACATCCCACGCACGCAGCTCCGCGGCACCGATGTCAGGTTCGCGCGAGAGCATGCCGAGCAGCGCGTCGAGGTCGCTCACGACGGGGGGCGCAGCGGACGCCAGACGACCAGCTGGTTCTGCTTGCGCACGCGCGTGCCGGCCTTGAGCGAGACGACCTCGCCCTCCGTGCCCGCAGCGAACACCCGCCGCCCGGAGCGCGCGAGCATCTCATCGGCGAGCGCCGACTCGAGTTCGCGCACCCGGTTCGACAGCGCGAGCACCTGATTCTCGAGCTCCAGGATCCGCCGGATGCCCTCGAGGTTCAGCCCCTCCGCCGAGAGGCGCGCGATCTCCCGCAGCTGCACGATGTCGCGCATCGAGTAGCGCCGCGACTGTCCCGCAGTGCGCTGCGGCATCACGAGCCCCATGCGGTCGTACTGCCGCAGCGTCTGCGGATGCATCCCGGCGAGCTCCGCCGCCGCCGCGATCGCGAACAGCGGCGTCGACTCGTCCATCAGGCGCCAGCCTTCCGGATCAGGTCGGCTCGCGGGTTCTCATCCGGCAGCGCCGCGGCGAACGCCTCCAGCTTCTTCTTGGCGTCATGGCTGAGGTGGCTCGGCACCACCACCTGCACGGTCGCGAGCAGGTCGCCGGTGCCCTTCGACGTGGTGACCCCGCGTCCCTTGACGCGCAGCACCCTGCCGCTCGGGGTTCCAGGCGCGACCTTCAGCTTCACCGGCTGGCCGCCGAACGTCGGCACCTCGATCGTGGCCCCGAGGGCTGCTTCAGCGAAGGTCACGGGCACGTCGATGCGGAGGTTCAGCCCGTCGCGCTCGAACACGGGGTCCGGGCGCACGCTCACCGTGAGGATGAGGTCGCCCGGGTCGCCGCCGTTGGGGCTCGGCTGGCCCTTGCCGCGCAGCTTGATCTTCTGCCCGTCGGCGACGCCCGCGGGGATCTTCACCTTCGTGGAGGCGCCCCCCGGCAGCTGCAGGGTGACGGTGTCGCCGTGGATCGCCGTGGCGAAGTCGAGCGTCGTGGACGCCGTGATGTCGGCGCCCTTCGTCGGCCCGTAGCGGAATCCGCCGGGCGCACCGCCGAAGCCCCCACCGCCGCCGAACATCTCCCCGAGCAGGTCCTCGAACCCGCCCGCGGTGTATGTCGTGCGGCCGCGGGGCCCTCCCTGGTTGAACATCCCGCCGAAGACGTCGTCGAAGCCGCCGGCGCCACCGGATGTGAACCGTGCGCCGGATCCCATCGCGCGGATCTGATCGTATTCAGCCCGCTGCTCGGGATCCGACAGCACGGTGTACGCCTCGCTGATCTCCTTGAACCGCGCCTCGGCGGCCGCATCACCCGGATTGGAGTCCGGGTGATACTGCCGCGCGAGCTTGCGATAGACCTTCTTCAGCTCGGCTTCGGAGACATCCTTCGAGACGCCGAGCACCTTGTAGAAGTCCTTGTCGAACCAGTCCTGGCTGGCCATCGGACTCCTTTCGCACTCGGGGGTTACTCGGACGGGGCGACGACCGCGACCTTGGCGGCGCGGATCAGTCGCTCACCGAGCGCATAACCGATCTGGATGACGTCTTTCACGGTGTCGGGCTCGGCGTCGGGGTCGGGCACGTGCACGACCGCCTCGTGGATGGTGGGGTCGAACGGCTCGCCCACCACCCCCACACGCCGGAGTCCGTACTTCTCGAACCCGCCTCGCAGCTTCTGCGAGACGATCGCGAGAGGCGAGCCCTCGACGAGGTCGCCGTGCGCGTCCGCGCGATCGAGGTCGTCGATCACGGGGATGAGCGAGCGGATGACCTCGGCGATGACCGCTTCGCGGTTCGCGGCGCGGTCGCGCTCGACACGGGTGCGGAAGTTCTTGAGGTCGGCCTGAGCCCGCGCTGCGATCTCGCGGTACTCGGCGACCAGGTCCTTCTCGGCATCCGCCAGCAGCGCGAGGTCTTCGTCGCTCAGCCCGTCGCCCTCGACCGGAACCCGGTCGTCGGCGTCGGCGCGCGGCTCGCCCGTCTCGGGGTCGATCTTGCGCTTGTCGTTGATCGTGGGCTCTTCGCCCTCGTCCTTCTCGTCGACCATGTCTACTTCTTGTCGTCCTCGTCGTCGACGATCTCGGCATCGACGACATCCTCATCGGATGAGGTCGCGTCGGCCGTGGGGGCGCCCGCGGGAGCCTCCTGGCCGGCGGCGTAGATCGCCTCGCCGAGCTTCGTCTGGCTGGCGTTCAGCTTCTCGAACGCCGACTTGATGGCGGCGTCGTCCTCACCCTGGAGCGCGGTCTTGAGCTCGTCGATGTCGGCCTGCACCTCGTTGCGCACGGGCTCGGCGATCTTGTCGGCGTTTTCGGACATGAGCTTCTCGAGCGAGTAGACGAG
>JAEYUT010000054.1 GCA_023432305.1 Actinomycetes bacterium | reverse complement strand
GTGCATCTCGATCGTGCTCTACCTGACACTGTTCGCCATCCAGGAGCGCCAGCGGAGCAGGCTCCCGCGCTTCGACGAGCTCGAGGCCGCCACGAAGCGACGCGCCGCGAGCGCCGATCTCGCGCGGCGCACCACGGCGATGGTGCATGACACCGTGCTCAACGATCTCGCGTTCGTCATGAACGCCCCCGACGAGCTCGACGAGCGCGCACGGGCACGGCTGCTCGAGGACCTCGACACCCTGGAGGGTGGAGAGTGGATGCGGGCGACCGCGACCATGCCGACGACCGCCCAGGAGCAGGCCCGGGTCCGCAACGACTTCATGCGGCTGGCGAGCGATTTCCGGTGGCGTGGGCTCACCGTCAACGTGACGGGCGGCGGCCAGGGCGTGCTCGAGTACCCGCCGGGCACCGGGGATGCGCTGCTCGGTGCGGTGCGCGCGAGCCTGGAGAACGTCCTGCGGCACGCGCAGACGGACTCGGCGGACATCGAGATCGTCTACACCCCCGACGAGCTGACATTCATGGTCTCCGATCAGGGCATCGGCTTCGATATGAGCACGACCGACCCCGACCGGCTCGGCATCCGGGATTCGATCCTCGGCCGCGTGGAGTCGGTCGGCGGTCGTGCGCGCATCTGGTCGTCCCCGGGCTCCGGCACGACGGTGCTCATCTCGGTGCCGGTGCGCACCGTCGAGGCGGGGCGTCCATCCGATCACCGAGAACGGCACCATGAGCGATAGGCACGATCCGCTGCGTCTCGCGGCGCGGGACGTCGACCCGATGAGCTGGTTCACGGGTCCGTTCGTGCCCGTCATCTTCGGGATCGTCGCGACTCTCTACGGCGGCGTGGTGGTCCTCGCGCTGTGGGACAGCCCCATGCACGGCCCGACTCAGCTTCTCGCGGTGCTGCTGTTCGCGCTCGCCTGCGCCCTCATCCAGGTGCTCTCGGTGCTGCGCATGCGCGTCGACGATGTTCTGGGTGTCATCGTGATCGTGGTCGGCGGGGGAGGGCTCGTCATCTCGGCGACGGCTTTCGAGCCCTCGGTGCTCGCGATCGAGCACTGGTGGGCGCCCACCTGCTTCGCTCTCGTGTTCGCGAGCATCGTGCCGTATCTCTCGGCGTGGCGGATCCTGGTGTTCGGATGCGTCGCACTCGTCACGGTCGTGCCGCTCGCGTACGCGATCGTGTTCCCGGGCGTGGGCGACCGGTGGGGGCCGATCGCAGGGTTCTTCTTCGTCGCGACGCCGCTGCTGCTCACGATCACGGGCGGGGCCGCATTCTCGTGGCGCATCGTGCGGCAGGTGCTGCCCATCATCGACAGCCGTTCGACGAGCGTCGTCTCGGAGCAGTTCGAGGTGGACCCCGAGGACGAGATCGCCGAGCGGGAAGCCCTCGCGCACCTCACCGCCCGTGCGGTGCCGTTCCTGCGCGTGATCGGCGAGCGCGGCACGGTGGGCCCTGATGACCGTGTTGTCGCCGGGGAGCTTGCACGGCACCTGCGGGACGACCTCGTCTCGCGGTCCGATCTGGCGTGGCTGGGTCTGCGGGCCGACGACCGACGGGTCGTCATGATCGACCCGGATCGTCGTGCGTCCACCCTGCGCGGCCCGCAGCGCGCCGCGATCCGCGATGTCGTGCGCGTCGCGCTCGATGATCCGGCGACGGATGCCACATCGCTGCTGATCGAGCTGCGGGCGGAGTCCGACGGCTCGACGGCAGTCGCGATGACGCTCGACACCGATCTGCCGGAGGGGCGCCGGGTGCGTCACCTCGCGCCCTACTACTTCAACCTGCGCGGGGAGGTGCGCGACGTGCGCCTGAGTCGCGGGGGAGTGTCGTTCCGCGTCCCCCCGGACGACGACTGAGGACCCGAAAGCGGAACGCGCCGCCCCTCGGACGAGGTGACGGCGCGTTCGCAGCGGATCAGCGGCTGATGGCCTGCCCGGCCGAGCCGAGCTGCTGCGTGGCCTCGACGACGCGCTTCGCCATCGCGGTCTCGGCGAGCTTGCCCCAGGCGCGCGGGTCGTAGATCTTCTTGTTGCCGACCTCGCCGTCGACCTTCAGGAAGCCGTCGTAGTTGCGGAAGACGGTGTCGGCGATCGAGCGCGAGTACGCGTACTGCGTGTCGGTGTCGATGTTCATCTTGATCACGCCGTTGGAGACAGCCTCGGCGATCTCCGCCTCCGTCGAGCCGGAGCCGCCGTGGAAGACGAGGTCGAGGGGCTTGGGACCGGTGCCGTACTTCGCCGCGATGCCCGCCTGGATCTCGCCGAGCAGCTCCGGGCGGAGCTTGACGCCGCCGGGCTTGTACACGCCGTGCACGTTGCCGAAGGTGAGCGCCGCGATGTAGCGGCCCTGCTCGCCGAGGCCGAGCGCCTCGACCGCCTGGGTGACGTCGCCGAGGGTCGTGTAGAGCGCCTCGTTCGAGCCCTCGTGCTGCACGCCGTCCTCTTCGCCGCCCACGACGCCGATCTCGACTTCGAGAATGGCGTTGATGTTCTTGAGGCGGGGGAGCAGCTCCCGCGCGATCTCGAGGTTCTCGGTGAGCGGCACCGCGGAGCCGTCCCACATGTGCGACTGGAAGATCGGGTTGCGTCCCGCCTTGACCTCGGCCTCCGACGCCTCGATGAGCGGCATCACGAAGCCGGCGAGGGCCTCCTTGGGGCAGTGGTCGGTGTGCAGCGCGACCGTGATCGGGTAGTTCTTGGCGACCTCGGTGGCGAAGGCGGCGAAGGCGAGCGCACCGGAGGCGCGTGCCTTCACGCTCTGGCCGGCGAAGTAGTCGGCGCCGCCGGTGGTGACCTGGATGATGCCGTCGGAGCCGGCCTCGGTGAGGCCCTGCAGAACGGCGTTGATCGTGGAGGAGGACGACACGTTGATCGCGGGGAAGGCGAAGACGTTCTTCTTCGCCTTGTCGAGCATCT
>JAEYUT010000053.1 GCA_023432305.1 Actinomycetes bacterium | reverse complement strand
CTCGGGAACTGTGCCACCTTGGGTCAGGCCTGTCGGCGCCTCATCCGAGATCCAGTTCGAACCCGCGCGCGGCATACGATTCGAGCTTGCGATAGAGCGTGGAGCGACCGATGCCGAGCAGGGCGGCGGCCCGCACGCGGTTGCCTCCCGCTTCGGCGAGCGCCTCCCGGATCTGGGTCAGCTCCGCCTCCTCGAGACGCCCGAGCCTGCTCACCTGGAGGGTGCGTGCGTTGACATCGGAGAGGTCGACCATGCGCATCTCGGTGCCCGCGACCTGGGCGACGGTGGACTCGATGAGGCCACGCAGCTGAGCGACGTTGCCCGGCCAGTCAGCGCGAACGAGCACGTCGCGCAGCTTCGGGGCGAGGCGGACCTCTGTGCGACCCGACTCGTCGAGGAAGTGCCTGGCGAGTGCGGGGATGTCCTCGCGGCGCGAGCGCAGCGGCGGGAGGGTCGCCTCGACCCCGCGGAGAGCCGAGAGCAGGGGGGCGATGTCGTCGGTGAGTGCGCCGGCCGTGAGGATGAGGCGGGGCTGGTCGACGAGGCGCACGAACGCCGCGAGCTCGTCGCGCACCTGGGCTGGGGCACGGTCGACACGGTGCAGCACGATCGCCGCGCCCTGTTCGAGTCCGCTGTCGAGCTGGTCGAGGAGCGCGACCTGATCGAACCTGGTGGGGAAGGCGATCTCCCGGACATCGTCCGACAGCTGTCGTGCGATCGCGTGGGCGAGCGAGCGCTTGCCCGTGCCCTGCTCCCCGAGGATGTGGACGGGCGTCTGCCGCACCACGGCGGTCGTTGCGGCCTCGAGCGCGCGGCGGAGTCCTGCGCTCTCGCCGACCATCCCGGCGAAGCTCGGAGCGGGAGCAGAAGCGAGCGGGAGGGTGGCGGAGCGCCCCTCGGCCACATGCACGCGCATGACCGCAGCCCCGCCCGAACGGAACTCGCTCGTCTCCATGGGCCGCACATGCAGCTGCACGGCGAATCCGCCGCTCACGCTCAGTTCGTGACGGGCGACGCGGCCCGGCTCGGCCTGACGCGCGAACGCGGACAGCACGGCGAAGTCGCTCTGATCAAGCATGCTCAGGGCGTTGCGGCTCGCGATGGTGGTGCGGTCATCCATCGCGATGACGGCGTCCGCGCCGCGCTTGCGCGCCTCCCGCATGTACTCGGCCAGAAGCGCCTGCTCGCGGGCAGCGAGCCGTTCGGCGAGGCGGCGCGTGATCTCAGCAGCCGCACCCTCGACGAGCAGGAGGATCGACTGCGGCGACGCATCGCGCCCCACGGACTCCGGCAGCATGAGGCCGAGCACACCACGGGTCGAACGTCGGATGGGATCCTTGATGGGCACCGATGTGCAGTAGCTCGACTGCAGGGTCTCGTTGAAGTGCTCGGCACCCCACACCTGCACGGCACGCTCCTCCTCGATGGCGGTGCCGTCGGAGTTGGTGCCGATCAGGTCTTCCGACATCCGGGTGCCGGTGGTGGCGTACAGGCTCTCGGCGCGCCGCAGCTCGCTCGCATGGCCGCGCATGAGGGCCAGCGTGCCCTGCGCATCGGTGAGCACCACGGTCCCGCCGGATTCTATGCACACGCGCTCCAGCTCGGAGATCACCGGGGCGGCGGCGAGCAGGAGCTGCTCGTCGACGCGGTGCTCGGAGGTGTGTCCGAGCGCGTCCGCGCCCGTGCGCACGTTCAGCGCCCGGCTGCGCTGCCACGAGCGGGCGATCACCGGACGGAGGAGACTGAGGTCGGTGCCCTGCGGATCGCTCAGGAAGCGCTCTCGCAGGGCGCCGATCTCACCCGCCGACACCTCGCCCACCCGTGTCGCGAGAGTCATCGCGCCGGTGTCGGTGCTGGTGTGCGGGTTCATGGCGTCCCCCGTCCGGTGGGTGCTCAGTAGGTGAGGAGGTCAGAAAGGTCTGCCGAGACCTTACGTGCCTGCTGCCTGGCGAAAAGCTGGAAGTACCACTTGCCGAGCGTCTGGACGCCCGTGGTGCCGCTCGCCTTCCAGCCGCCGAACGTCTGCGGTCCGGGCCACCAGCCGGTGGTCGCGTGCCCCGTCGCGTTGACGTTCACACAACCCGCCTCGATCTCGTCGAGGAAGGTCTCCGCCTCCGCGCGGTCACCCGTGTAGATGCCGGCGGTGAGCCCCATGTCGGTCCCATTGGCGACCTGCAGTGCCGTCTCGAAGTCCGGAACCTCGCTGATCGTCAGGAACGGAAGGAAGTGCTCCTCCACGGCGAGCTTGTGGTCGGCGGGAACGCCGTCGACCACGATCGCGGGCACGTAGTAGCCGCCATCGGGGGCGTTGCCCGTGGTGATCGAGAAGCCAGCGGCCTCCGCCTCCGCCTTGAGTGCGTTGTAGCGCGCGACAGCGTCGGGCGACACGACCGGACCGCCGAACGCTTGCGCGTCAGCCGGGTCGGTCATGGTGAGCTGAGCGGTGCGCTCGGCTACGAGCTCGGCAAGACGCGCGTGGGCACCCGGCGTGACGAGCACGCGCGAGAGGGCGCTGCACTTCTGGCCGCTCAGGTCGAACGCCGAGAAGACGATGCCGGCGGCAGCCTGCTCGAGGTCCGCGGTGTCGGTGACGATCACCGGGTTCTTGCCGCCCATCTCGGCGATCACGGGGCGCGAGTAGCGTCCGGAGGCGAACTCGCGCGCGATCGACTGGCCGACGCCCACCGAGCCGGTGAAGCAGATGCCGTCGATGTCGCTCGCGACGAGAGCCTTTCCGGGCTCGTCCTCACCGTGGACGACGTTCACAAGGCCCACGGGCAGGTTCATCGCCGCAGTGAACTCCGCGACCGCGTGACCCGACCAGGGTCCGTGGTGCGAAGTCTTCACGACGATGCCGTTGCCCGCGAGGAGCGCGCCGATGACCGGCCCGGCGGCCTGGACGATCGGATAGTTGAAGGGGGTGATCCCGCCGAAGACGCCGTAGGGCTTCAGCACCGAATCTCCCGCGAGGCCGCTGGGATCCGCGGTTCGCTCGTCCTCGAAGGCACCGGGAGCGGCAGCGTACTCGGTGTAGAAGCGCAGCATGTCGATGATCTCGGTGGCCTCGGCACGCGCGGCCGCGTACGGCTTGCCCACCTCGACCGCGACGCGCACAGCCCAGTCCTCGATGTGCTCTTCGATGTAGGGAATCGCGAGGGCGACGTGCTCGATGCGCGTCGCGAGCGGCACCTTCCGCCACTGCTTCTGCGCCGCCTTCGACGCCGCGACCGCCTCGAGCACGAGCTCGGCGGGGGCGTCGTGACATCCGCTGACGATCGTGCCCGGCTGGCTCGGGTCCTCACGCTGAAGCAGAGGCCCGTCGAAGCGCTCGACGCCGTTCACGACGTGCGGGACGATGACGGGCTCGCCCGCGCGGTGCTTCTGAACTCGTTCCGCGAATGCGGCCTGAGCGTCGGTCATGAGATCACTCCTGTCGGGGTCGGCGCGGGTCGGGCATGCGCCGTGCGTGTTGACTCTAGGTACGGGGTGCGGCGAGGAGTGTCCCGATCTGGGACACCTCGAGAGTGGGGTCAGGCGACCAGGCTGTCGATCTCTCCGAGTCCGGTGGCGGCGATCGTCACGCGGTCGCCCGAACGCAGGATCACCGGCGGGGTGCGCTTGATGCCGATGCCATCCGGGGTTCCGGTCGCGATGATGTCGCCGGGCTCGAGTGTGATCGTGCGGGAGATGTACTCGACGATCGTGGCGATCGGGAAGATCATGTGTCGCGTGTTCGAACTCTGCATCAGCTCGCCGTTGACGCGGCACGTGATGTCGAGGCTCTGCAGATCCCCCACCTCGTCGAGCGTGATGAGCGCGGGGCCGCTCGGCGTGGTGCCGTCGACCGCCTTGCCCATCGTCCACTGAGTTCCGCGGTACTGCAGCGCGCGCAGGGTGACGTCGTTCAGCAGCATCGCACCCGCGACGTGGTCGAGCGCGTCGGCCGCGCACACTCCCTTCGCCGTCTTTCCGATGACGATCGCGATCTCGGCTTCGAAATCGAGGTCCTGATCCAGATCTGCTCCGCCGATCGCATCGCGCGGCCCAATGAGGCTCGTCGCGAACTTGGTGAAGACATCCGGGAACTCGGGGAGCTTACGGCCCGTCTCCGCAACGTGATCGGCGTAGTTCAGGCCGACGCACAGCACCTTCTTCGGGTCGCTCACGGGTGCGCCGAGCTCGACATCCGCGTACGCACCAGCAACGTGCTGGTCGACGGCGTCTGCGGCCGCAACGATCTTCTCGACGAACGCGAGGTCGGCCCCGAAGCGCTCGAGCAGCTCGCGCACGGAGATGGTGCCGCAGGCGATGCCGCCATCCTCGGCGAGCGCACCTGCGACGTCGATCACGCGGTCGCCGCGGACGACCCCCGCCGTCCAGTCGCCCTCACGGCGGTAGTTCACGATCTTCATGCTGCGGAGCCTTCCGTGCTGTCGGCGGTGGCGACCTCGGTGACGGCGTCGACGAGACGGTCGACGACGTCGTCGACGACCTCCTGGGTCATCGGGGTCGAGAGCGAGACGAGGTTCGCGGAGGAGAGGACGACGCCGCGGTCGTAGGCCGCCCACCACAGGCGGCGCTGAACACCGGCGTCGACCTTGCGGGCCCCCTGCGGGAAGGGGCGAAGCAGAGAACCGGATCCGCGGAACTCCCACCCGACGGCTGCGACGCGTGCGGCGGCATCCTCTCGGGCGCGGTCACCGAGGCCGTTGAGCCGGTCGATCGCGGGGGCATCGAGCATGCGGACAGCCTCGAGACCTGCGGCCATCGCGACGGGATTGCCGGAGAACGTGCCGGAGAGGCTGATCTCGTCGGGCCGGCGCGGATCGAGTCGACTCATGATCTCGTCACGGCCCGCGACGGCGCCGATGGCGAACCCGCCGCCGATGAGTTTGCCGGTGGTGAGCAGATCGGGCACGAGACCATATGTGCCGCTGCGTCCGCCGTAGCCGAGACGGATGCTGATGACCTCATCGATGATGAGCAGGGTGCCGTGCTGGGTCGCGAGACGCCGCGCCTCCGCGACGAACTCGGGGTCGAGGGCGATGAGACCCGCCTTGTTCGGAAGCAGGTCGAGCATGATCGCCGCGTAGCGCTCCGGGCCCTCCGCGAAGAGCTCGCGGAGGCGCTCGATGTCGTTGATGGGAACCAGCGAGACACCGTCCGAGACGGCCTTGGGGATGCCGACGGCAGGCCCAGAGCTTGCGAGCGCGACATCGGAGGAGCCGTGGTAGCCGTCCTTGGTCATGACGACGTCATCGCGGCCCGTCACCGAGCGGGCGATGCGGATCGCGGCCATGTCGGCCTCGGTTCCGGAGTTCGTGAAGCGGATCTGGTCGAGTCCGTCGAGGCGCCCCAGCAGCTCATCCGCGAGCGCCCACTCCCCCTCGTTCGGCAGACCCCACGACGTGCCCGAGCGGATGGCGCGCTCAGCAGCCTCCACAATGCGCGGGTGCGCGTTGCCGTGGATGAGGGTGGTGAAGTTCCCGTTCGCGTCGATGAGCTCGCGCCCGGTGTGGTCCCACATCCGGTAGCCCTCGCCGCGGATCGCATAGGGCGACGGCTCTCCGACGTGGTAGGCGGCGCGCCCGTATCCGCCCGCGATGAGCGGGTTGCCTGCCGCGTTGGTGCGGGCGAACGGGTCGACGGCGGTCACACTGCTCCCGGTCTGAGGTTCCGACATTCTCCGAACGTAGGCACGCCGAACGCGCACCCACTGTCCCATCTCGGGACAGCGTCAGCGGGCGGTCCAGCCGCCGTCGATGGTGATCGACGCCCGAGAGACGATCCCCCATGCGCCCCCTCGACGACGTGGCGTGTCGCGACACGCTCGCATCCGGTGTCGATCGGGCACTGTCCTGATCTGGCACACATCCGTTCAGGAAGCCCTGCCGATAATCGAGCGAGCGCGTCTGCGCGAACCCGAGAAGAGGAGGACCGCAATGGGTCGAGTTCAGGACAAGGTGACGATCATCACCGGAGCGGCCCGCGGCCAAGGAGAATCGCACGCCCGTCTCTTCGCCGCCGAAGGCGCGCGCATCCTCATGACCGACGTTCTCGACGAGGCGGGCGAGGCGGTGGCCGCCGACCTTCGGGCCCAGGGCCACGACGTCGAGTACCGCCACATGAACGTGGCGGAGGAGTCCGACTGGGTCGAGATCGTCGCCTTCGCGAAGCAGAAGTGGGGACGCATCGACATCCTGCTCAACAACGCGGGAATCGTCGGCACCATGGCCTCGGTCGCCGACGAGGAGGTCTCGGCCTGGCAGCGCATGACCGCGATCAACCAGCAGGGTGTGTTCCTCGGCATCAAGCACGTCGCACCCGTCATGGAGGCGGGCGGTGCCGGCGCCATCGTCAACACCTGCTCCATCAACGGCCACATCGGCAACCCCGGCGGCTTCTCCTACCAGGCGTCGAAGGGAGCGGTGCGCATGATGACGCGCGCAGCCGCCATGGAGTACGCCCAGCGCGGCATCCGCGTGAACTCCGTCTCGCCCGGCCTCGTCATGACGCCGATGGCCGAGGAGGAAGGCGAGGAATCGAACCGCGAGTTCGCGGAGGCGACCCCGATGAAGCGCGCGGCACAGCCCATCGAGGTGAGCCGCGCCATCCTCTTCCTCGCGAGCGACGAAGCCAGCTACATCACCGGCGCCGACCTGCTCGTGGACGGCGGCTTCACCGCTCAGTAGACGCCGCAGGCGAATCGTTCCGCCCCGTTTCCGCTGTCGCTCACACGCTGCGGAAGCGGGGCGGTTCTGCATCGAGGTCCTCGCTCGCGCACCCTGTCCCAAAGTGACACGTTGCAGAGAGCGTTTTCGGCCTGATGGTGAACGGACGGCACACGCACGCGGACGTGCAGGTGAGCCGTGCCCCCACTATCCACGCCTTCCCGAGGAGCGAAAGCCATGACCAGCACCGAGATCACACCCGACCTCTCTTCCGGGGCTGCGGATTACGGCTCCGAGGTCGCGGGTGCATGGATCACGTCGTTCCGGGAGGCTCTCGTCGCTCGCGACGCCGCTGCTCTCGGCGCACTGTTCACCGACGACGCCACGTTCCGCGAGCTGCTCGCGCTGTCGTGGAAGTTCCGCAACGGCGTGGGTCGCGATGAGATCGTCGCCGTGCTCACGGACCCCGAAACAGTCGCCCCCGTCGAGCTGGCTCTGCTCGACGGCGCCACGAGCTCCGCGACCGAGTCGAGCGTCGAGACGTTCGTCTCGTTCCGCACCGCTGACGGCGCGGGCGACGGGTACCTCGTGCTCGCCCGCACCGAGGCCGGCACCTGGCAGGCCACCACCTTCTTCGTCACGCTCAAGTCGCTTGACGCTGTCCCCGAGCAGGTGGACGCCCTGCGCCCGCAGGGCCGCGTTCACGCGCCCGTGCCCGGTCGCCGCGACTACGTCGCCGAGCTCGACATCCCGTGCGAGGAGAACGAGCCCGAGGTGGTGATCATCGGAGGCGGCCACAACGGTCTCATGACCGCTGCCCGCCTCAAGGCTCTCGGCATCCGCGCGCTCGTGGTCGAGCGCAACGAGCGCATCGGCGACAACTGGCGCAACCGCTACACCACCCTTGCGCTGCACACCCCGCTCGAAGCCGACCAGCTCGCCTACATGCCGTTCCCGTCGACGTGGACCAAGTTCACCCCCAAGAACAAGCTGGGCGACTTCCTCGAGGCGTACGCCACCCTCCTCGACCTGTCGGTGTGGACGGGCAGCACGATCGACTCGGTGTCCTACGACGACGCCGCGAAGACGTGGACCGTGGCGGTCACTCGCGCCGATGGCTCGACCCGCACCCTCGCCCCCGCGCATGTCGTGCTCGCAACGGGCATGAACGGCGCGCCGAAGCGTCCGTCCTTCCCCGGCCAGGATGCGTTCCGCGGAGAGGTGCTGCACGCGGCCGATTACGACGGGCACACCCGTCACGTCGGCAAGCGCGCTGTCGTCGTCGGCACCGGTGTGAGCGGGCACGACATCGCCCAGGACCTCGCCGAGCACGGCATCGAGGTGACGATGATCCAGCGCGGCGGCACCGCGGTGCTCGACGGCCACACCTTCCACGAGGTGATGCACGCAGTTCACACGAGCGGACGGTACACGCTCGATGAGGGTGACCTCGTGAACGCGGCCGTGCCGTTCGGCCACCTGCCGAGCCTCGGCGCCGCACAGCTCGCGCAGGCCGCCGAGATCGACGCCGAACTGCTGGACGGCCTGCGCAAGGCGGGCTTCCGCCTGAGCGATGGCCCCGATGGCACCGGCGTCCTCGGTCTCATCTTCGGCGCGAACGCGACGGGCTACTACTACAACGCGGGCGCCTCCGAGCTGATCATCGACGGCACCATCAAGCTCGCGCACGGCGGTGTCGTCGGCTTCACCGAGAACGGCGTCCAGCTCGAGGGCGACCAGCTCATCGACGCCGACACGGTCGTCTTCGCCACCGGCTACGAGCCGCCCACCGCTGCGGCCCGCGCCATCCTCGGCGACGAGATCGCGGACACGATCGGGCAGTTCGCCGACGTGAGCGAAGACCGCGAGTACGGCGCCCTGTGGCGCGAGTCGGGTGTGCCGGGTCTCTGGCTCATGACGTCGCTCAGCATCGAGCACGGACGCTTCTACTCGAAGCACATCGCGCTGCAGATCGCCGCGCGCAAGGCGGGCATCATCGCCGCCTGACTATGACGGAAGCGGCCGCACCGGAGTCTGGGGTTCCAGTGCGGCCGCTTCACTGTGTGCGGGTCAGTACGCGACCATGAGCACCATCGCGGCGGCCTGGGCGTCGAGCAGGAAGTGCACGATCAGCAGGAACGGGAGCATCGCGGGGCGCTTGCGGAGCGCGATGCCGAGCAGGATCGCGAACGGTAGGAACATGACCGCGCGCCACAGCATGAACGCGGGGTCGAACAGCAGCGGCAAGGTGACGTGCTGCATCGCGTGGAACACCGCCGGCACGAGCACGACGATCCACGCACTGCGTGCGACGCGCGCGAGACGGGGCTGGATGAAGCCGTAGTAGGTGGGCAGCTCGGCGAGCGCCGTGGTCACCGGGAACGCGATCATCGCGATGATCGCGGCCCACATCGGAAGCGGCTGCACGAACAGGTCGAGTGCGATCTGGGGGTCGCCCCAGAGGGCCGTGGCGAGCAGGATGTTGGGCCCGGCCGACAGGGGTGCGGCGATCACGGTGACGAGGAGCGCCCACAGCGCGTCGCGCTTCCACGTGGGGGCGGGGCGGTACAGGTCGCGCAGGCGGCGCCCTTCGCTCTGCATGAGCCGTGAGAGCAGTCCGAGGTTCACGAGGTTCGCCGCCGCGGCGCCGAGCGGCCACCACGCGGCCGAGGCGCGCCAGGGGTCGTCGACGTCCGCGAGCAGCAGGATGAGCGCGATGACGGCCTGTGCGACGGCGAACGCCACGAGGCGGAATGCGAGCAGGCTGGCGAGCGCTCCGCCGTTGAGTGGATGGTTCTCGCCAGGGGCGGGGCTGGTGGTTTCGGGCGCGGATGCGGTGGTCGCGGACACGACGGGGCTTCTCCTGGGTGACGGGTGGTGCAGCGGGTGGGTTCTCGGCGCGCAGTGGTGGAGGCGCGCTCGCTCACTTTATCTTCCGAGGAAGATATTTAGCAAGGCCCCTGCGCGGGCAGACGTTGCGTCTAGGATGAGACACGTCGTCGCTCTCGGGGCGACACCCTTCGGGGCTGTAGTTCAATGGCAGAACTTCTGCTTCCCAAGCAGACAGCGCGGGTTCGATTCCCGTCAGCCCCTCCAATGCCCTGACGATCACCGCAGGTGGTCGGCAGGGCATTCGTGCGCGCGGCTCTACGTCGTGAGAGCCTCACGGCGCGCGCGGCGCGCCTTCACGAGGCCGACGCCTCCGATGACGAACCAGAACGCGTTGAGCGCGACCGAGGGCCACGCCTGGTAGTACGCGGTGTTCGCCATGAGGCACACGGCACCCAGCAGGTTGAGCACCTGGTACGTCCAGGTTGCGGCGTCGAGTCTGCGCATCGTGAGCAGCCCATACGCGATGAGCAGCGCCGCCATGCCCACCCAGCCGACGACGTCGATGACGATCTGCATGTGTTACCCCCGCGTCCACGCTAATGGGCGCGGCGCCGCGTTCTGCTCACGCGCCGCCCGGCGCACAGCAGAGGGCGGCGGCGCCCCCACTCGCCGCCGCCCTCGCCGTCGTCACTTCCCGGCGGGCTTGCGGTTCTCCGCCGACACCATCCAGGCGTACTGCTCGAGCTTCTCGAGGATGGCGTGGAGAATGTCCGCAGTCGTCGGGTCTTCCTCGTCGACCTCGTCGTGCACCTCTCGGATGGTCTCCGCGACGCCGTCGAGGCGCGCTGTCATGAGGTCGATGACGTCGGTCGTGAGCACCTCACCGGCGGGGAACTCGGGGAGGGTGGTCGTCGCTGCGACGGTGTCGCTGCGGCCGTCCGGGATGGCGTGCAGCGCGCGCATCCGCTCGGCCACCTCATCGCTGAAGCCGCGGGAGAAGTCGATGATCTCGTCGAGGATCCGATGCGTGTCGCGGAAGTTGCGTCCGACCACATTCCAGTGCGCCTGCTTGCCCTGACCTGCGAGCTCGATGAGGTCGACGAGCACCTTCTGCATGTCGTCGGAGAGCGTCTTGGATGCGGTGAAGCCCTTCTCGGCGTTCTGGCGTCGGGTGGTGCGCGCGCCGGCTCCGGCAGGCTTCTGGCTCGTCTTCGTCTCAGTCATGCCCAGCACGCTAGGTCGATGCCCGATCGCGGGCGAGGCCCTTGACGGGGCCGCGCGACGTGCTACTGCCCCGGAGGACGCGAGCCGAGACTCAGAGGTCGAGCGCGGTCGGCACGATCACGAGGTCGCGGATGGCGACGCCCTTGGGTCGGGTCACCATGAACGCGACGGCGTCGGCGACATCCTCGGGGCGCATGAGGGTGCCCTTCTCGCGCGCGTCGATGAGCTTCTCCTCGGGCCAGTCGGCGATGAGGGCTGTCTCCACGGGGCCGGGGGCGACGTCGCCGACGCGCACACCCTGCGGGCCCACCTGGCGGCGCAGCGACTGCACGAACGAGGTGACGGCGAACTTCGAGGCGGTGTAGACGGGCTCCCAGATCACCGGCACGAAGCCGGCGATCGAGCTCGTCATGACGATGTCGCCCGAGCCCTTCGCGACGAGGTGCGGGAGCACGGAGCGGACCGCGCGGAACGATGCGTTCACGTTGAGGTCGAGCACGAAGTCCCACTGGTCGGGGTCGCCTTCGGCGATCGGTCCGCCCACGTAGGCGCCCGCGTTGGCGTGGAAGATGTCGAGGTCGCCGGCGACGCCGAGGATGCCATCGAGCAGGCCGTTCACCTGCTGCTTGTCGAGCAGGTCGATCTGGAGCGCCTTCGCGCGGTCACCGAGTTCGGCGGTGATCTCGGCGAGCTTCGCGGCGTCGCGGTCGACGAACACGACGGTCGCGCCTTCCGCGTGCAGGCGCTTCGCACATGCGAGGCCGATGCCGGATGCGGCACCCGTGACGGCTGCGACCTTGCCTTCGAGAAGTCCGGACATGCTCATCTCCCATTCGACGATCGCGACGGCGCGATCGGGTACGTATCAACCTCTCGAGGATACGCCTCGTGCACAGCCGAGCACGACACATGCTCGGTCGAGCGTTCCATCATTCGGTGGGGAGGCGATCCCGCTCGTAGGTGATGCTCGAATAGCCGTGCGGCAGGGGCGCCCCCTGCTCATCGAGCCCCACGAACACGATCCGCTCGATCGCGAGGATCCGGTGCCGCGTGATCATGTTCCGCACCTCCGCGCGCATCGTGATGGATGTGCGCCCGAACTTCGTCGCCACGATCCCGAGCTCGATGAGGTCGCCCTGGTTCGCCGACGACACGAACTCCACCTCGGAGATGAGCTTGGTGACGGCCCGCGGGTTGCCGATCTGCACGATCGCGTAGATCGCCGCCTCCTCGTCGATCCACCGCAGCAGACTCCCGCCGAAGAGGGTGCCGTGGGCATTGAGGTCCTCAGGCTTCACCCAGCGCCTCGACCGGAACGCGATCTCCGCGTCGATCTCACCCGGCATCGCGCCACCTCCTCCGCGGAGCATCCGACCCGTCGATCATCACCCCGGATGCCGCCTGGCCGATACCCCCTCCCCGAAGTCGTCGCCCCGGTGCGCGAGACTGGGTGGGTGAGCACCATCGACCGATACACCGTGGCCACCGACGGAGCCTGCAAAGGCAACCCGGGGCCGGCTGGCTGGGCGTGGGTCGGCGAAGACGGCCACTGGGCTGCCGGTTCGATCATCAGCGGCACCAACAACATCGGCGAGCTGCGGGCGGTGCTGAACGCCATCCGCGACAACGCGAACGTCGTGCACCTGCTCGTGCAGGCCGACTCCACCTACGCGATCGACACCTATACGAAGTGGATGGACGGCCACAAGGCGCGCGGCTGGAGGACGAGCTCGAAGAGCCCGGTGAAGAACGTCGACATCCTCGAGGAGATGATCGCCGTGCGCGATGCACGCCGCGCGGCAGGGCTGCCGGATGTGCAGTTCGAGCATGTGCGCGGCCACCGCGGGCACCGTCTCAACGAATGGGCGGATGAGCGCTCGGTGCGTGCCGCGCTGCACGCCGCGAAGGGCCTCGAGACGGAGTGGCGCAGCCGCAGCGGCAACCAGCCGCTCGTCGACGTGGGTGTCGATCCGATCAAGCTCTGACACCTGGACAGCACGACGGGGAGCGACCCTGATGGGCCGCTCCCCGTCGTGCTGTCGGGTGATCAGGCGGTCGCGCGGCGACGCATGAGGAGCACCGCGGCACCGAGCACGAGCATGCCCCCGGCGAGCGCGAACGGCGCGATGCCGACCTCGACGCCCGTCGAGGCGAGGGTGCGGACCACAGCGAACCGGGCGCTTGCGACCGTCCCCGAGCTCTGACCGATGAGCACGAGCGTGTGGGAGCCGCCGCCCAGTCGCGAGAGAACGGAGCTGCCGAGCGGCACCTGGACGACGCCGTCGACCACAGCGAAGGTGCCCACATAGGTGGGCGTCGAGTACGCGTACACATCGACCCACGAGTCCCGGCCGGCCCACTCGAAGGTGGCAGTGTACGAGCGGCTGGGCGAGAGGCCCGCAGCGGGCAGACCCACGCTGTCGGGGGCGCCCGGGGTGGATCCCGCGCCCGCGAGGAAGTCGGCGAGAGCGTCCGAGTCGGCCACGGGCGCGCCAGCGGGTGCGGCCTGGGGCGCCCAGACCGAGTCGTCGACCAGGTAGCTCTCCCACGCGTCCTCGTAGCCGTCGAGCTGCGCCGTCACCATCACGCCGATCCAGAGGCCGACATACTCGGACGTCACGACATGCGTCTGGGCCGTCTCGCCCGCGATCTCATCGCCCCACATGCCGCCGTTGACGAACCACTGGTAGCTCAGAGTCGCCTCCTCCGGCCAGTCGGAGACGACCGCGGTGAGGGTGCTGCCGACCTCCGGGGTGCCGGTGACGGTCACGGCGCCTGGCTCCATCACGAGGAGCGGATCCGACATCGGGCTGAACAGCATGTCGCCGCCCTCGTCGCCGTCGTCGCCCTGCTCCTCTCCCTGCTCGTCACCGAGCTCCTGCTCGATGCTCGGATCGTCGCGGGGCGCGTCATCGTCGGCGAAGGCAGGCGCGCTCGAGAGCATCGCACCTCCGGCAGTCAGCACGGCCGCGAGCGCGAGGGCGCTGAGGCGGGTGGGGGTTCGGGTTCGAGTCATGGTGGTCTCCAGGTGCGGAAGGCGGCACAATGCGGAGTGCAGAGTCTCAGATAACTATATGGAGCGCGCACTATCAGTAAAATGTCTCACGATCCCCCCATCCGGGTGGCAGCGGGCGTGCTCCAGGGCCATTCGGCCCTGCCTGATTCCGCCCCGCTCGCGTTGACTTCCCGCCAACGAGCGAAGGAGCCGCCCATGTCAGACCACATCGTCATCGGAGTGAGCGGACGGGAGTCCGAGCGATCCGCGATCGACTGGGGGATCTCCTACGCGAAGGCTCGTGGCCTGCGCGTCGAGCTGGTGCACATCGTCGACACCCCCTGGGCGTATGACGCGCCGGGCCTCGTGTCGGCGGCGCTGGCCGCAGCCGACGTGAGCCTCGGTGAGGAGACCTCCCGCGTCGCCTCCGAGAATCTCGGGCTGAGCATCCGCGGCGACGTGCTGCTCGGCTCCCCCACGCAGATGCTCGTCGCGCGTGCCGCCGACGCCCACCTTCTCGTCGTGGGCACCACACTCTCCGGAGGCCCGGAGGGGCTCGCCGTGTACAGCAGGCACGCCGCGCGCATCGCGGAACGCGCCGAATGCAGCGTCGTCGTGGTTCCGCCCGACACCGACCCGGATGCGGGCTCGGGTGTCGTGGTCGGCGTCGACGGATCGGAGCTGTCGCTCGCCGCGCTGCGCTTCGGCGCGGATGTCGCAGATCGCGCGCGTGAGACGCTCACCGCGGTGCACGCGTGGCTGCAGCCGTGGCCGTGGGGCGTCACCGAGACGGCACCCTCATCGATGCCGCCCGAGCTGGAGGTCGTGCTCGCCGAATCGGTCGCCGGGCTCGCGGAGGACTACCCCGACCTCACCGTCGCGCGCAGCCTCCCCCAGGGACCGCCCCATCTGGCTCTCATCGCCGCCGCCAGGGGCGCACGGCTGCTCG
>JAEYUT010000334.1 GCA_023432305.1 Actinomycetes bacterium | reverse complement strand
GGCGTGAACCCTGCGCTCACCCAGTCGCTGCTCGACCACATCCTCGACCTCAAGGATCTCGGCATGACGGTCGTGTTCGTCGAGCACGACATGCACATGGTGCGCCATATCGCCGACTGGGTGGTCGTGATGGCCGAAGGACGCGTGGTCGCCGAAGGTCCGCCCGACAGCGTCATGAAGGAGCAGGCGGTCATCGACGCCTACCTCGGCGCCCACCAGGACGTCGACCTCGGCGTCGTGACGGGACGCTACGAGGGCGAGCTCACCGATGAGGGCAAGGAGCTCGCCGAGGCCGTCCAGGAGCTCGACGAGGCGATCGACTCGGCCCCGATGGCGGATGACAGCACGGAGGAGACCAAGTGAGCAGCGCAGGCACCGCCTCCCCCGAGTACGTCGTCGAGCTGAGGGACGTGACCGCCGGCTACCTACCCGGGGTCAACATCCTCAACGGTGCGAATCTGGTCGCCCGCAAGGGCGAGCTCATCGGCATCATCGGCCCGAACGGCGCAGGCAAGTCCACGATGCTGAAGGCCATCTTCGGCCAGGTGAAGGTGCGCTCCGGCAGCGTCTTCCTGAACGGGGACGACATCACAGGGCTCCGCGCCAACAAGCTCGTCGCCCGCGGCGTCGGATTCGTGCCGCAGACGAACAACGTGTTCCCGAGCCTCACGATCGCCGAGAACCTGCAGATGGGCGCGTTCCAGCGCCCGTCGGCGGTCGCGGAGCGCACCGAGTTCGTGACGTCGATCTTCCCCGACCTCGGCAAGCGCCTGCAGCAGCGCGCCGGCTCGCTGTCGGGCGGCGAGCGGCAGATGGTCGCGATGGGCCGCGCGCTCATGATGGACCCGCACGTGCTGCTGCTCGACGAGCCGTCGGCCGGACTCTCGCCGTCGCGCCAGGATGAGGCGTTCCTGCGGGTGTCCGAGATCAACAAGGCCGGCGTGACCACGATCATGGTCGAGCAGAACGCCCGCCGCTGCCTGCAGATCTGCGACCGCGGCTACGTGCTCGACCAGGGCCGTGACGCCTACACGGGCTCCGGACGCGACCTGCTCTCCGACCCGAAGGTCATCGGTCTGTACCTGGGCACGCTCGGCGCCTGACTCCGCTCGCGAAGCGCCCCGTCTCCTTTCGGAGGCGGGGCGCTTCGCTGTCCTCTCGGGGCCGTCCCCGACAGCGCACGCCGGAGACGACGAACGGCCCCGGTCCGAAGACCGGGGCCGCCGTCAGAGCTCAGAGGTGGATCAGCCCACGCTCAGGAACTCGTAGTTGTTGTCGGGGCCGTACTGGAAGATGCCGATCGACGCCTCGGTCGGGTCGCCGACCTCGTTGAACGACACCGGGCCGGAGACACCGTCGTAGTCGGCGACGCCGCCCGCGATGATGATGTCGGCGCACTCCGCGTACGTGGTGCACTTCGTGCCGTCACCGGATCCGCCCGAGACCTCCTGCAGGTTCGCAGCGACGTCAGGTCCCGCCGCGGAGCCTGCCTTGAGGGCGGCGAGCGCGAGCAGGATCACCGCGTCGAACGACTCCGGCCCGTAGGTGAAGTCCTTGAGCGGCTCGTTGCCACGGGCCGTCCAGAACGCGTCGAGCGCGGAGCGGAACTCCTCGATCGAGGCGGGGTCGACCGCGGGGTAGGTGCCCTTGGCGCCCTCGAGCGTGCCTGCCTCGAAGTCCTCACCGAAGTTGGCGAGGTTGCCGTCGACGAAGTAGAACTTCTCGGGCGAGACACCCGCGCTCACGAGCTCGGGGATGATCGTCTTGACCTCGTCGAACGTGATCAGCGCGATCGCGTCGGGGTCGGCCGCGAGAACGTCCTCGACCTGGGCCGAGAAGTTCGTGTCGCCCGTGTTGTAGAGCGACGCGGAGACGACCTCGCCGCCGGCAGCCTCGAAGGCCTCCTTCGTGAAGCACGCGAGACCGGTGCCGTACGAGTCGTTGAGGATCATGAGGCCGAGGGTCTCGTTGCCGTCGCTCGCGATGAGGTTGCCGAGCACCTCGCCCTGGAGCACGTCCGAGGGAGCGGTGCGCCAGTAGAGGCCGTTGTCCTCGTAGCCGGTGAACGCAGCCGAGGTGTTGGCCGGCGAGAACTGGATGGCGTTGGCCGCGATGACCTGGTCGATGAACTGGAGCGAGACACCCGACGATGCGGCGCCGATGATCGCGGTGGCGCCGGCGTTGAGCAGACGCGGGATCTCGGTCTCGTAGGCCTTGTTGTCGGTGTCGCCCGAGTCGCCCTGGATGAGGTTGATGGTGACGCCCTTGGCCGCCTCGTTCACGACGGATGCCGCGTACTCGGTCGCCGAGATCTCGGGCGGGCCGAGGAAGGCGAGGTTGCCCGTGACGGGAAGCGCGGTTCCGATGTTGAACGTCAGGTCGGTGGCGGGACCCGTCGAGCTGGACGTGTATTCCGGGGTGTACGACGCGGGGGCCGCGGCGCTGCAGTCGACGGGGAACGTGAAGGCGCTGCCCTGGTCGTCGCCGTTGCCGGAGGAATCGGTGGTGCAGCCAGTCAGGACGAGGACGCTGGCGCCGACCATGGCGATGCCCGCCATCGTCTTGGCGCCGTGCGAACGAGTGAAGACGTTCATAGTGCTCCTAGGTGTGTATGGATCCCGGAACGGAATGACGCTCACCCCGCTTCGGGTTGCGTCAAACCTAGTGGCACTCGTGTTTCGGCGGTGTTGCGAAGTGCTAACGGTCTATAACAGTTTGCGAGGCGCGTCAGCGCTCACGCCTGAGCCGTTCCGCTGCGGCTGTAGGTGCCGTCCGCGCTGTAGCCGTAGACGCCGTAACCGGCGAGGGTGGGGTCGCCGTCGTCGTCGAGGCGCAGGGGACCCACGATCCCCTCGTACGCGATGTCGTCCTCCGACTCGAGCACCTCGAGGCACTCTCCGTAGCTCGAGCAGCGGATGCCGTCGCGCGTGGCGTCGATGACCCGCGACCGGATGGATGCTCCCCCGTCGTCGCCGGCGAGAGTCGCGGCGAGCGCGGCGATCACGACGGCGTCGTACGCCTCCGCCCCGTAGCGCGCATCCCCGAGGCCCGGGTCTTCGATCTTGAGCTTGGCGATGAACGCGTCATCGGGCTGGGTGCCCTCGAGGAGCCCCCGGACGCCGTCGAGCGTGCCCGCTGGGAGCGCCTGCGAGTAGTCGGCGAGGTTCTGGCTCGTGAGCCACAGCTTGGAGCCGCCGAGTCCGGCCTTGCGCAGGGCGTCGATGAGGGCGCGCGTGAGCTCGCCGTTGTCGGGTGTGGCG
>JAEYUT010000296.1 GCA_023432305.1 Actinomycetes bacterium | reverse complement strand
GGATGCTGCCGTCGGAGTCCGCCTGGAAGATCTCGACCACGGCGTCGGGGATCGGCTGACCTGCGCCGTCGAGAACGGTGCCGCCGAGCACGATCGCACCCGGGCTGTGGGGGTGCACGATCTCGTTCATGCCGGAGTATTCGAGACCGAAGGCGAAGAAGGGCCCGACGGTCTGGCCGGGGGTCGCGGGGATGCGCTCGCGCGCGGCTGCGGTCGTCATGTCAGTGCTCTCCCTCGGGTTCGAACCAGGTGGCGTCGGGACCGTCGACGACGATGTCCCACTCGTAGCCCATCGACACCTCGGGCACAGAGAGGTCGTGGTTGTAGCGCCCGATGAGGCGCTCGCGATCCTTCTGCCGCGGGATGGTGCTGATGATCGGGTCGAGCGGGAGGAGCGGGTCGCTCGGGAAGTACATCTGCGTCACGAGCCGCTGGGTGAAGGCGTTCCCGAACACCGAGAAGTGGATGTGGGCGGGGCGCCACGCGTTGACGTGGTTGCGCCACGGGTAGGGACCGGGCTTGATGGTGCGGAACCGGTAGCGGCCTTCGGAGTCGGTGACGACACGGCCCGCTCCCGTGAAGTGCGGGTCGAGGGGCGCGGGGTGCTGGTCGCGCTGGTGGATGTAGCGGCCTGCGGAGTTCGCCTGCCAGACCTCGATGAGCTGGCCGGCGATGGGCCGACCCCACGAGTCGAGCAGTCGGCCCTGCACCGTCATCCGCTCGCCGAGCGGTTCGCCGGCGTGTTGGATGGTGAGGTCGGATTCGATCGCCGCGACGTCGCGTTCGCCGAAGGCGGGCGAGACGAGCTCGATCGTCTCGGGGTCGACGAGGCGCGGGTTCTTGGTGGGGTGGCGCAGGATGCTCGACCGGTAGGGCGGGAAGTCGTAGACGGTGAGACGCGCGTCGTCGGGTGCGGCGGCGTGGAGCTCGCGGATCTCGTCGGATATCTGCTGCTGGCTGGCCTGGTCGGGCGCGGCGAGGAGGCTCTCCGGGGCGGCGGGCGTGGTGGCTGAGGTGGTCATCTGTCTCCTTCGACGGATGCCTCAGGGTCACACGCGGGATGCGCGACGTGTAGCGGCCGATCCCGCTCAGTGGGATCGGCTCAGGGGCGTGCGATGTCGGCCGCGATCGCAGCGGCCGCCTCGCCCACCAGAAGCGCCAGGCGACGCTCATCCGCGCGGGCGAGATGCGTGACCACACCGACCGCGGCAGGCGGAAGACCCGCGACCGCGGGGATCGCAGCGGCCACCGACACATTGCCGAGGGTCATCTCCTGCCGCGTCGTGGCGTAGCCGCGCTCGCGGGCCCGCATCACCTCCTCGCGGAGCTGGGCAGGGTCGACGATCGAATGCAGCGTCTCGCGTTCGAAAGTGCGGGTGAGGAACGCCTCCAGCCACGCGTCGTCGCGTGCGGCGAGGAGCGCCTTGCCGACGCCCGTCGTGTGCAGCGGATGCCGCCCGCCCATCCGACTGAGCGTGGGAATCGAACGCGGGCCCGTCATCCGGCCCACATAGAGAGCTTCCGCGGACGCCGGGTCGTCGCCGCTCAGCACCGCGAGGTGCACATTCTCGCCGCTCGCCTCATAGAGCTTCGCCAGGTGCGGGAGAGCGCGCTCGCGCAGCCGCATCGAGACGGGTGCGAGCTCCCCGAGCTCCCACAGGCCCGTGCCGATCGCGAACGCACCGTCGCCGCGCCGGTCGAGGAATCCGAGGGCCGCGAGCTCAAGCGCGAGACGGTGGGCTGTGGAGCGCGCGAGCCCCGCGCGATCGGCGAGCTGGGCGGCAGTGAGCGATTCGTCGTTCTCGGTGAACTGGGTGAGCATCCGCATCGCCCGCGCGAGCACCCCCACCTCGCCGCCGGATCCGGCGTCGTCCCCCCGCATCAGGGGAACGCGATCTTCCGCAGCAGGTCGGCGAGCTGGCTGCGCTCCTCGGCGGTGAGGGCGGCATGCTCGCGCCGCTCCGCCTCCTGTGCGGCACGGCGGGCCTCATCGAAGGCCCGCTCGCCCGCATCCGTCGCGACCACGACGTTCGCGCGGCGGTCGGCGGGGTCGGGCTCGCGCACCACGAGGCCGCGCTTCTGCAGATCGTCGACGAGTGACACCACCTGGCTGGGGTCCAGCCGCAGGTACTCCGCGAGGTCACGCTGGGAGGGGCGAGCGCCGCCCACGGCGAGCGCGAGCACCGAGTACGACCGCACGCGCAAGCCGAAGGGGGCGAGTGCGGCGTTCCCCGCCGAGAGCGAGAGCGCGTTGGCTCGCGCGAGGAGGAAGCTCACGTCGTCGGCGAGAACCCCGTCCTCGTCGCTGCGCGCAGGGTCGACGGGCACTGGGGAGAGGCCGGACCGCGCGGACATGCGGCGATGCTACCAAATCGTTCGAAATCACATAATTGACTTCCTCAATGGTTTCCCGCTGTAATGGCGTCACACGACAAGGGAGTGAGTTCATGTCACTGGACGGCAAAGTCGCCATCGTCACCGGATCCGGTCGAGGCCTCGGCCTCGCCTACGCCCAGGAGCTGGCACGGCAGGGAGCATCCGTCGTCGTCAACGACGTCGATGAGGCGACCGCCGCCTCCGCCGTCGCCTCGATCGAGGACGCAGGCGGACGCGCCGTCGCCGTCGTCGCCCCCGTGGGCCCCACGAGCACGGCCGACGCCCTCGTGAAAGCCGCCATCGACACCTTCGGTCGCCTCGACATCCTCGTCACCAACGCCGGCGTGCTGCGCGACACGGTGCTGTGGAAGATGAGCGACGACGACTTCGACACCGTCATCAACGTGCACCTGCGCGGCACCTTCACGTGCGTGCGCGCCGCCGCGACCCACATGCGCGAGGCAGGCGAGGGCGGTCGCATCATCTGCATCGGCTCCCCCACCGGACAGCGCGGCAACTTCGGCCAGACCAACTACGCCGCAGCCAAGGCCGGCATCGTCGGCATGGTGCGCACCTGGGCGATGGAGCTGAAGCGCGCCGGCATCACCGCCAACGCGGTCATCCCCGTCGCCGCGACCGCGATGACCGCCACCGTTCCCTACTTCGCCGCCGCAGTCGCCGCCGACGAAGCCGGCGAGCCGATGCCCGCCTTCTTCCGGCACGAGCTCGGCTTCGGCACCGCCGACGATGTCGCGGGACTCATCGCCTACCTCGCCTCCGACGCTGCCGCGAACGTCACCGGCCAGGCGATCGGAGTGGGCGGCGACCGCGTGCAGCTGTGGTCGCACCCCCAGCCCACCGTAACCGCCTACAAGGAGGGCGGCTGGTCGGCCGAGGATCTCGAGGCCGAGTTCCCCGCCACGTTCGGCGACGCCCTCGAGAGCGTGGGCGAGACCTTCCCGCCGCTCCCCGAGGAGCTGCAGCCCCCGGCCGCCGACGCCTGAGAGCTCACCGCGCAATGACCCGCTACGAACCCGCGATCGACCTCGACGCGATCACCGCGATCGACATGCATGTGCATGTCGAGGTCGACGGCCACGGTCATTCGTCGCTCCCCGACGACCTCGCCGAGGCGGCATCGCGCTACTTCAGCGCCGACGGACCGCGCCCCGACCTCGACTCGATCGCCGACTTCTACCGCGAGCGCAGCATGGCCGCGGTCGTGTTCACCGTCGACGCCGAGACGAACCTCGGACACCCGCCGCTGTCGAGTGCCGAGATCGCGGAAGGCGCGGCACACCACAACGACGTGCTCATCCCCTTCGGATCGGTGGATCCGAACAAGGGCGCGCGCGCCGTCGACGACGCCAGGCGCCTCATCGAGGAGAACGGCGTGCGCGGGTTCAAGTTCCACCCCACCGTGCAGGGCTTCGACCCGAGCGACCCGCAGCACGAGCCGCTCTACGCGGTGCTGCAGGAGGCGGGCGTCGTGGCGCTGTTCCACACCGGCCAGACGGGCATCGGCGCGGGTATGCGCGGCGGTCACGGATTCCGGCTCGCGCTGTCGAACCCGATGCTGCTCGACACGGTCGCGGCGAGCTTCCCCGACCTGCAGATCGTGATGGCGCATCCCTCGGTGCCGTGGCAGGACGAAGCGCTCTCGGTCGCCACCCACAAGCACAACACCTGGATCGACCTGTCGGGCTGGAGCCCCAAGTACTTCCCTGCGGAGCTCGTGCGCTACGCGAACTCGATCCTGAAGAAGCGCGTGCTGTTCGGCTCCGACTTCCCGCTGCTCACCCCCGACCGCTGGATGCGCGACGTCGAGCAGACGGCACTCAAGCCCGAGGTGATGCCCGGGATCCTCAAGGACAACGCAGTGCGACTGCTGGGTCTCGGCACGCCATGAGCACCCTCGCCTCGCCTCTCGGCATCGATCCGTACGGGTTCGCGTCGACCCATCTGAGCGAGGCCGCCCGCGACGTGCTGTCGGGGCTCGCCCGGACCCTCGATGCCGAGATCCGTCCGCTCATGGCCGAGGCGTGGGAGAGCGCCGCGATGCCGCCCGCGGTGCGCGAGGCGCTCGCCCCGCTGCGACTCATGGATCCGCCCGGCATGGACGAGGCGGAGGCCTCGTCCAGCA
>JAEYUT010000285.1 GCA_023432305.1 Actinomycetes bacterium | reverse complement strand
GTCGAACACCGCGTCAGCGAGCTGGCTGAACTTCGGGAACGCGACCCACTGGTCGTCGATGAGGGCGAGACGAATGCCGCCGACCGGGCCGTAGAACGGCAGACCCGAGATCTGGGTCGAGGCCGAGGCGGCGTTGATCGCGAGCGCGTCGTAGAACTCGTCGGGCGCGATGCTGAGCACGGTGATGACGATCTGCACCTCGTTGCGCAGCCCCTCGACGAAGGTCGGGCGCAGCGGGCGGTCGATGAGACGGCAGACGAGGATCGCCTCGGTCGAGGGGCGGCCCTCGCGACGGAAGAACGATCCGGGGATCTTGCCGGCGGCGTAGGAGCGCTCTTCGACGTCGACCGTGAGCGGGAAGAAGTCGAAGCCGTCGCGCGGGTGCTTGCCCGCGCTGGTGGCGCTCAGGATCATCGTGTCTTCGTCGATGTAGGCGGCGACAGCGCCCTGAGCCTGCTGGGCGAGACGACCGGTCTCGAAGCGGATGGTGCGGGTGCCGAACTTGCCGTTGTCGATGACGGTTTCGGCGAACTTGATCTCGGGGCCTTCCACGAGGTCTCTCCTTGCTGCCGCGATACGCGCGGCTCTGCATCGGAGCAGGAGCGGACAGGAAGGACGTGACACGCATAGGTGTGCGCGCCGGTCGCCTGGATCTGGTCAACAGTAGAAGGGCTCTGACGCTCCCCCGCGGGAATCTGGGGTGTTCAGAGAACCACCACCGGTGACCAGCTTCGTGCCGGCCTGCTCCGGTTCACCCCCTCAGCGCTGGCGCGCGTCGGGGTGGCCGCCGGATGGCAGCCGCTCCCAGGCTACCAGTCAGGGCCATCGGGAACCAGTATTGCGAGCGTCGCGGGCCTGTCGCACGGCGCAGCATCACCACCATCGCGGGGCAACCGGCGGGAGGGACGGCGGGAGGATCGGGCAGGCCTGACCGATGGCGACGAGTCTCTCGACCGGCAGCTCGCTGGTCTCGTAACGGGATCCGAGTGCCCGCAGCATCGACAGTCCGACGTCATCGCTGTGCTGGAAGATCACCTCGGGGTGATCCAGACCGTTCGCGCCGGCGCACGGCCGGGCGTAGCTCTCGACCCAGCTGTCGGCGACCATTCGCTCGTGCTCGGTGAGGCTCCGCCACGACTCGGAGTGCGGCGCAGGCCACGAGAACGACTGCAGGCAGGCGTCGACGCGCTGCGCCTCCCCCGGGTCGGCGAGCGAGTGCTGGCCCGCGTCGGAGTACCACTCCGCATCGGTCACGCGCGGAGCCTCCCCCTCATCGTGCGTCCACCCGAGCGAGGTCATCCCGTCGCGGCTGTGGTCGGGGATGGTGCAGCGGGAGATGACTACGTCGACGAGCCACACGGGCACCTCGGCGGTCACCCGGGCGGCGGAGCTCACGGCGACCGGCAGAGCCGCCACGCCCGCTGTCACACAGGCAGTCGCCAGCGCAGACGCAACCCATGCGGCAACGACGCGTCGGGTGGCGAGCACACCTCATCGTGGCACGAGGTGCCTGCTCTCGCGAGGAGCCGGGCGCCGACCTATGCTGGCCCCATGAGTGACAACGAGAAGCCCACCGCCGCATCTGAGGATGTGAAGCGCAAGTTCCGTGAGGCACTCGAGCGCAAGAAGCAGCAGTCGCATGATCGCCCCGGCCACCTCGACGGAGAAGGCGCGGTGCACGAAGCGCACACGCGTGCGGGCGGCAAGCGCGAATTCCGACGCAAGTCGGGCTGAGCCTCAGGCGTGCCTCACGCGACGACCTGAGTGGTCGCCGCAGACGACGGGCGAGGGCTGTGATCAGCCCTCGCCCTCTCCGTTGCCGCTCGACTACTCCCCCGCGAGACCGCCGAGCAGGTGACCGAACGACTTCCCGTCGCCGAGGAACGCCTCAGGGCTGAACGGGTCGACGATCTGCCGCGCATCGCGGTTCGCCATCGCCTCCGCGAGCTCGCGCGCGCCCCGCTCGATGCGCGAGGCGAGCGGCTTCACGTCATCCGCGGCCGCTCCCCAGTCGCTCGACGCCGCGAAGACTCCCGTCGGCACCGGCTCGGCGTGCAGGTAGGTGAACAGCGGTCGGATCGCGTAGTCGATCGCGAGCGAATGGCGCGCGGTTCCCGCGTTCGCACCGATGAGAACAGGGACACCGGTGAGCGCATCCGGGTCGATCACATCGAAGAACGACTTGAACAGGCCCGAATAGCTCGTGGAGAAGATCGGCGTGACCGCGATGATCCCGTCGGCGCTCGTCACAGAGCGGATCGCCTCCTCGAGCTTCGGAGGCGCGAAGCCCGTGAGCAGGTTGTCGGTGATGTCGTGCGCGAGATCACGCAGCTCGACGATGTCGACGCTCGCCTCGACACCGCGCGCGGCGAGCTCGGCGACGGTCACCGAGGCGAGCCGGTCGGCGAGCATCCGGGTGGAGGAGGGGTTCGAGAGCCCGGCCGAGATGACGGCGATGCGGCGAGTCATGTCAGGCCCCCATCCGGGCGCCGAGGCCGAATGCCGCACCGGTGGCGACGGGCGTCGGGGTGTCGAGGTATGGGCCGCCCACGGTGAGGTTGTTGCCCGCAGCGGCGCTCGGGCGCGCTTCGCGCGCCGGCTCGTCGCCGTACTTCGCCGCGACGCGCGCGGCATGGGTGGGTGCGTCCGGCACCTCGGCGGGGCGGTTCTCGGCGAGCTCACGGCGCAGCACCGGGACGACCTCCGTTCCGAGGATCTCGATCTGCTCGAGCACGGTCTTCAGCGGCAGACCCGCGTGATCCATGAGGAACAGCTGACGCTGGTAGTCGCCGTAGTGATCGCGCATCGCGGCGTAGCGGTCGATGACCTGCTGCGGCGAGCCGACCGTGAGCGGCGTCATCTCGCTGAACGACTCGAGCGAGGGACCGTGACCGTAGACGGGCGCGTTGTCGAAGTACGGACGGAACTGCTTCACCGCATCCTGCGAGTTCTTCGCCATGAACGCCTGGCCGCCGAGGCCCACGATCGCCTGCTCGGGGGTGCCGTGGCCGTAGTGCGCGAAGCGCTGGCGGTACAGGGCGATGAGCTTCTGGT
>JAEYUT010000281.1 GCA_023432305.1 Actinomycetes bacterium | reverse complement strand
GGTCCGAAGTCGGCGCAGCGCATCGCGTTCCACATCCTGCAGACCGAGAGCTTCGACACCACGCGACTTGCGGAGATCCTCACCGTCATCCGCGACAAGGTGAAGTTCTGTCAGGTATGCGGCAACGTCTCCGAACAGGAGACGTGCGCGATCTGCCGCGACCCGCGCCGCAACAGCGCCGTCATCTGCGTCGTCGAGGAGGCGAAGGATGTCGTCGCGATCGAGCGCACCCGGGAGTTCCGCGGGCTCTACCACGTGCTCGGCGGGGCGATCAGCCCGATCGACGGCATCGGCCCCGACGACCTCCGCATCGGCCAGCTTCTGAAGCGCCTCGCCTCCACGGATGTCACCGAGGTCATCATCGCCACCGACCCGAACCTCGAGGGGGAGGCGACCGCCACCTACCTCACTCGACTGCTCGTGCAGCCGGGTCTGCGGGTCACCCGGCTCGCCTCGGGCCTGCCCGTCGGCGGCGACCTCGAGTACGCGGATGAGGTCACGCTGGGTCGCGCTTTCGAGGGCCGCCGCGTCGTCGACTGACCCGGCCGAACCTGCACGGATGCGCAGGCGTCCCGTGCGTGCGAGGACGCGTATCCGCGGCTGGATAGGATGAGAGCGTTCCCCTCACCCTGGAGTGCTCACGCGTGTCTCTCATCGTCCAGAAGTTCGGCGGCTCGAGCGTCGCTGACGCCGAAAGCATCAAGCGGGTCGCCAAGCGCATCGTCGAGACCCGCAAAGCCGGCAACGAGGTCGTCGTCGCGGTGTCCGCCATGGGCGACACCACGGATGAGCTGATCGACCTCGCCCACGAGGTCTCGCCCATCCCCGACCCCCGCGAGATGGACATGCTGCTCACCACGGGTGAGCGCATCTCGATGGCGCTGCTGGCGATGGCGATCCGCGACATGGGCTTCGAGGCGCGCTCGTACACCGGCAGCCAGGCGGGCATGATCACGGATGCGCGCCACGGTTCCGCGCGCATCGTGGACGTCACACCGGGTCGCGTGCGCGAGGCTCTCGACGAGGGCGCGATCGCGATCGTCGCCGGCTTCCAGGGCTTCAACCGCGACAGCAAGGACATCACGACCCTCGGCCGCGGAGGCTCCGACACGACCGCTGTGGCTCTCGCCGCGGCGCTCGGCGCGGATGTCTGCGAGATCTACTCGGACGTCGACGGCGTGTTCACCGCTGATCCGCGCGTCGTGCCGAAGGCCCGCAAGCTCGACAAGGTGACGAGCGAGGAGATGCTCGAACTCGCCGCAGCGGGCGCGAAGGTGCTGTACATCCGCGCCGTCGAGTACGCGCGCCGTCACGGCGTGACGCTGCATGTGCGCTCGTCGTTCAACAACAACGAAGGAACTCTGGTTCTGAACCAGGAGGGAGTATCCGTGGAAGAGCCCATCATCACCGGTGTCGCCGGAGATCTCTCCGAGGCGAAGATCACTGTCGTCGGCGTGCCCGACGTGCCGGGCAAGGCCGCCGACATCTTCACGATCGTCGCCAACACCGGCGCCAACATCGACATGATCGTGCAGAACGTGTCGGCGGCGGCCACGGGCCTCACCGACATCTCGTTCACGCTTCCGAAGTCGGACGGCGAGAAGGTTCTGCAGGCGCTGCGTTCGGCCCAGTCCGACGCCGGTTTCCAGTCGCTGCAGTACGACGACCAGATCGGCAAGCTCGCGGTCGTGGGTGCCGGTATGCGCGCGAGCGCGGGTGTCTCGGCGCAGCTGTTCCGTGCGCTTTCGGACGCGGGCATCAACATCGAGATGATCTCGACCTCCGAGATCCGCGTCTCGGTGGTGACCCGCGCCGACACCCTGCACGAGGCGATGCGCGTGGTGCACACCGCGTTCGGCCTCGACGGCGACAGCGAGGCTGTCGTCTACGCCGGAACCGGTCGCTGATACCTCTTCCCGAAACCGCTCGTCTGCCGCGATAGGCCCCGCCTATCCGTGCACGCGAGCGGTTTCGGCGTTGACGGATCCTGTCTGGTGGATGACGCTCCAACCGCCTTCCACCACGTCGACTCGGAGCTGGGAGGGGATCTGCTCCTTCATCGCCTCGACGTGGCTGATGAGGCCGATGGTCCGCCCGCCCTGGCGGAGCCCGTCGAGGGTGTGCATCGCCACCTCGAGGGTGTCGGCGTCGAGCGAGCCGAAGCCCTCGTCGATGAAGAGAGTGTCCAGACGGATGCCGCCCGCTCGCGCGGTGACGACCTCCGCGAGCCCGAGGGCGAGGGCGAGGGAGGCGAGGAAGGTCTCGCCGCCGGAGAGCGACCGCGGGGGGCGCGCGACACCGGTGTGCTGGTCGATCACGGCGAGGTCGAGGCCCGCCTGACCGCGCTTCTGTTCGCGCTGGTCGGTGTGCTCGAGCAGGTAGCGGCCGCCGCTCATCGCCGCGAGACGCACATTGGCTGCTGCGACGATCTGCTCGAGCTCCGCCGCGAGCACGAAGGCTTCGAGTCGCATCCCGTAGGTGTTGGGCGGCAGTCCGCGCACGCTGTCGGCGAGGGTGCGGATGACGTCGGCGCGCGCCGCGAGGTCGCCGACGCTCGCGTGCTCTCGGTGGAGGCGGGCGGCGAGGTCGGCGGCGCGCTGGGCGACGTCGGCGCGGAGCGCGGCATCCACGTCCGCGGCACGCAGCGCGGTGTCGGCCGTGTCGCGCGCCTCGGTGACGCCCGTGAGGTCGACGGGCTCCTCGGGAAGGCTCTGCAGCTCGGGTTCGGCGAGGATGCCGCGGATGGTGGCGAGGTCGCGGTCGGCACCCTCGATGTCGGCGCGCAGCCTGCTGCGCTCGCTCTCGGGGCGGGTGGCGGCGTCGACCGCTGCCTCATCGTCGAAGCGCTGCGCGCCGCGCTGGTCGGCGTATGCGGTCTCGGCGGCGCCGAATGCGGCCTCGGCCTGTGCGAGCCGGTCGCGGGCGTCGAGCACGCGCTGGGTGGCGGTCTTCAGCCGGGTGAGGTCGGCGACGAGCTCCCGGATGCTCTCCGCGTCGCCTCGGGCGGACGCGACGCGCGCGGCGGCCTCGTCGTGGCGCTCGACGGCCGTCGCGTGCTCGGTGACGAGCTGCTCGCGCACCGTTGCGGCCTCGCTCTGTGCAGCGCGTATGCGGGTCTCGTCGGCGTCGAGCCGCTCGCGCTCAGCGTGGAGGGCGGCCAGGCGCGTCTGGGCCTCCGTTGCGGCGGCGACCTGCGCCTCGGCTTCGGCGAGCTCTGCGCGCAGCACCTCGACTGCCTTCTCACCCGCGAGGCCGCGCTGCGTCGCGAGCTCGGCTCGCAGATCGCCGGCCTTCGAGTCTGACGCGGCGACGGCCGCGCCAGCGCGCTCGAGCGCCGCCTCGGCCGCATCGACGTCGTCATCACTGACCGGCTCGCCGTCCCACGCGGCGGGCGCCGGATGCTCGGCCGAGCCGCAC
>JAEYUT010000266.1 GCA_023432305.1 Actinomycetes bacterium | reverse complement strand
TCTTCGGCGCGCTCATCTTCGGCGCCGTCGGCGTGTGGCTCGGGTGCCGCTTCACGGGGCTGCGCTTCTGGTCGGTGGCTGACGCCATGGCGCCCGGCATCCTCGTCGCACAGGCGTTCGGGCGTCTCGGCAACTGGGTCAACCAGGAGCTCTTCGGTCTCCCCACCGACCTGCCGTGGGGACTCGAGATCACCCGCCCGAACCCCGCGATCCCCACGGGGATCCCGGATGACGTGCTCTTCCACCCGACGTTCCTCTACGAGATCCTGTGGAACCTCGCGGGCTTCGCGCTCATCGTCTTCATCGTCGCGAAGAACAAGGACTTCTGGCAGTGGGGCAAGGTGCTCGGCCTCTACCTCGTCTGGTACGGCATCGGGCGCTTCTGGCTCGAGTCGATCCGCCTCGACCCGAGCGAGACGTTCCTCGGTCTGCGTTCGAACGTCTGGGCTGCGCTCGGCGCGATCGTGCTCGGTCTGGTGATCATCTACGTGCAGACACGCCGCCACCCGGGCGTGGAGCCGGATGTCTATATGCCGGGTCGGCGTCCGGAGCCTGCCGTTGCTGTACACTCCGAAGACACCTACACGGACTCGGACGAGCCCGGCGATGGAGCCGAGGCGATCGCCGAACCAGCCGCCACAAGCGGTTCCACCTCGTCGCGATAGCGCTTCGCTCGTCGTGATACCGCCGGGCCGCACGCCACGCTGACCCGGATTTCCCATCAGCAAGCTGGGCCGCCGTCGTCCCACAAACGATTTCATTGTGAGGACGGTCGCCATGGCACTCTCCCGAAACCAGCAGACTCCGCCCGGTCAGCCGAGCCCGTACGCGCGTTTCAGCGCGGTTCCCGAAGCGCAGGGAATGTATGACCCGCGCATCGAGAAGGACGCGTGCGGGCTTGCGATGGTCGCGACACTGCGTGGCACTGCCGGCCACGACATCGTCACCAATGCGCTGGATGCGCTCCGTCACCTGGAGCACCGCGGAGCTGTCGGCTCCGACGCCGGCACGGGTGACGGCGCGGGCATCATCACCCAGATCCCGGATGCGTTCCTGCGCGCCGTCGTCGACTTCGACCTTCCTCCCGTCGGCATGTACGCCGTCGGCATGGCCTTCCTTCCGAACGACGCCGATGAGCGCGCCGCCGAGAAGGAGGCCATAGGCCGCATCGCCACGGAAGAGGGCCTCGTCGTCATCGGCTGGCGCGAGGTGCCGACCGATCCGGCGCACCTCGGCAACCTGGCGCGCGAGGCGGCGCCGTCGTTCGAGCAGCTGTTCGTGCGCTCGCACGGCACCGACGCCGTCGGAAAGCTGCTCGCCGGCATCGCCCTCGACCGCCTCACGTTCCGTCCGCGCAAGCGCGCGGAGCGCGAGCTCGGCTCCTATTTCCCGTCGCTGTCGAGCCGCACGCTCGTCTACAAGGGCATGGTCACGACGCTCCAGCTGGAGCCGTTCTACCCCGACCTCTCGGATGAGCGCTTCGCGACGAAGCTCGCGCTCGTGCACTCGCGCTACTCCACCAACACGTTCCCCTCGTGGCCGCTCGCTCAGCCGTTCCGCATGATCGCCCACAACGGTGAGATCAACACCGTGCAGGGCAACCGCAACTGGATGCGCGCGCGCCAGAGCCAGCTGGAGTCGCAGGAGCTCGGAGAGCTGCGCCCGCTGTTCCCGATCGTCACCGAAGGCGCGAGCGATTCGGCGTCGTTCGACGAGGTCGTGGAGCTGCTCACGCTCGCGGGCCGCAGTCTGCCGCACGCCATCATGATGATGGTTCCGGAGGCGTGGGAGAACCAGTCCGACATGGACCCGGCCCGCAAGGCCTTCTACGACTACCACTCGTCGCTCATGGAGCCGTGGGACGGACCCGCAGCCCTCGTCTTCACCGACGGATCTCTCGTCGGCGCGACGCTCGACCGCAACGGCCTGCGCCCCGGACGCTTCCTGGTGACCGATGACGGCCTCGTCGTGCTCGCAAGCGAGATCGGGGTGCTCGACTTCCCGGCCGACAAGATCGTGCGCAAGGGTCGTCTGCGTCCCGGACGCATGTTCCTCATCGACACGGTCGAGGGCCGCATCATCGAGGACGACGAGATCAAGTCGCAGCTCGCCGCGGCCGAGCCCTACGAGCAGTGGGTTGAGGAGAACCGCATCGAGCTCGAGGACCTTCCGTGGCGTGAGCACATCGTGCACACCCCCGCCTCGGTGGCGCGTCGCCAGCGCACCTTCGGCTACACCGAGGAGGAGCTGCGCATCCTCATCGGCCCGATGGCCCAGAACGGCATGGAGCCGCTCGGCGCGATGGGATCCGACACACCGATCGCGGTGCTCTCGGAGCGCCCGCGCCTCATCTTCGACTACTTCACGCAGGCGTTCGCGCAGGTCACGAACCCGCCCCTCGACTCGATCCGCGAAGAGGTCGTCACCTCGATGCGGGTGGGCGTCGGACCCGCGGCGAACCTGCTCGCGCCCGGCCCGGAGCACGCGCGTCAGATCGTCCTCGACTTCCCCGTGATCGACAACGACGAGCTCGCGAAGATCGTGCGCCTCGGGCAGTCGGAGGGGCTGAAGCTCACGCACACGCTCAAGGGGCTCTACCGATTCGACCGCGGACCGCATGCGATGGCCGAGCGCCTCGACGAGCTGTGCGCGGAGGCGGACGCGGCGATCGACGCCGGGGCCCAGTTCCTCGTGCTCTCGGACCGCCACTCCAACAAGGACCTCGCGCCGATCCCCTCGCTGCTCATGCTCGCGGCGGTGCACCACCACCTGATCCGCCAGGAGACCCGCATGCGGGTCGGCATCATCGTCGAGACCGGAGACGCGCGCGAGGTGCACCACGCCGCGCTGCTCATCGGCTACGGCGCGGCCGCGATCAACCCGTATCTCGCGATGGAGACGGCGGAGCTGCTCGTCACGAGCGGCATGATCGAGGGCGTCACGCCCGAGAAGGCAGTCAAGAACGTGATCAAGGCCCTCGGCAAGGGTGTGCTGAAGATCATGTCCAAGATGGGCATCTCGGTCGTCGGCTCCTACGCCGGCGCTCAGGCATTCGAGGCGATCGGCCTGCAGCAGGAGTTCATCGACCGCTACTTCACCGGCACGCGCACTGTGCTCGGCGGCGTGGGCATGGATGTCATCTCCGAGGAGAACCTCGTGCGCCACACGAGCGCCTACCCGGAGAACCCGGGCGAGCGCGTGCACGAGAACCTCGCCACCGGGGGTGAGTACCAGTGGCGTCGCGAGGGTCCGCCGCACCTCTTCAGTCCGGAGACGGTGTTCAAGCTGCAGCACTCCACCCGCACCCGCCGCTTCGACATCTTCCGCGAGTACACGAAGTCGGTGGACGAGCAGGCGGAGCGCCTCATGACGCTGCGCGGCCTGTTCGCCCTCAAGACGGGGGAGCGCCCGCCGGTCCCGCTCGACGAAGTGGAGCCGATCTCGGCGATCATCTCCCGCTTCAACACCGGCGCGATGAGCTACGGCTCGATCTCGCAGGAGGCGCACGAGACCCTCGCGATCGCGATGAACCGCATCGGCGGCCGCTCGAACACGGGTGAGGGCGGGGAGGACATCGAGCGCCTGCTCGACCCCGAGCGCCGCAGCCGCATCAAGCAGGTCGCATCCGGACGCTTCGGTGTGACGAGCATGTACCTCACGCACGCCACCGACATCCAGATCAAGATGGCGCAGGGTGCGAAGCCCGGCGAGGGCGGCCAGCTTCCGCCGCAGAAGGTGTACCCATGGGTCGCCCGCACGCGCGGCGGAACCCCCGGCGTCGGCCTCATCTCACCCCCGCCGCACCACGACATCTACTCGATCGAGGATCTCAAGCAGCTCATCTTCGATGTGAAGCGGGCGAACCCCGAGGCTCGCGTGCACGTCAAGCTCGTGAGCCAGTCGGGCATCGGCGCGGTCGCCGCGGGCGTGACGAAGGCCCTCGCCGACGTCGTGCTCGTCTCCGGCCACGATGGCGGAACGGGTGCATCCCCCCTCAACTCGCTCAAGCATGCGGGCACCCCGTGGGAGATCGGACTCGCCGAGACGCAGCAGACGCTCATGCTCAACGGCATGCGCGACCGCGTCGTGGTGCAGGTCGACGGTCAGATGAAGACCGGCCGCGACGTCATCATCGCCGCGCTGCTGGGTGCCGAGGAGTACGGCTTCGCGACCGCGCCGCTCGTGGTGTCGGGCTGCATCCTCATGCGCGTCTGCCACCTCGACACCTGCCCGGTGGGCGTGGCGACGCAGAACCCGGAGCTTCGCGAGCGCTTCACCGGCAAGCCGGAGTTCGTGGAGACGTTCTTCGAGTTCCTGGCGCAGGAGGTGCGCGAGTACCTCGCCGAGCTCGGCTTCCGCTCGCTCGATGAGCTCATCGGCCACACCGAGCTGCTGGATGTCGACCGTGCGATCGCGCACTGGAAGGCCGACGGCCTCGACCTGACGCCAGTGCTCCAGGGTCCGGCGTTCGACGAGGACGAGCCGCGCATCAACCGCCGCGAGCAGGATCATGAGCTCGACGAGCACTTCGACCGCAAGCTCATCGCGCTTGCGAAAGATGCGCTCGAGAACGGCACGCCGATCGAGCTCGAGCTGGAGATCCAGAACACCGAGCGCGCCGTCGGCACGATGCTCGGGCACGAGATCACGAAGCGCTACGGCCAGCACGGGCTCCCGGACGGCACCATCCAGGTGACGCTCCGCGGCGCCGCCGGTCAGTCGCTCGGCGCGTTCATGCCCAACGGCATCACGCTGCGCCTCGAAGGCGACTCGAACGACTACGTCGGCAAGGGGCTCTCCGGCGGCAAGATCGTCGTGCGTCCGCCGCAGGGTGCCGTGTTCGCCGCCGAGCGCAACGTGATCGCCGGCAACGTGATCGGCTACGGCGCGACTCAGGGCTCGATGTTCATCCGCGGCATCGTGGGCGAGCGCTTCCTGGTGCGCAACTCGGGCGCCACGGCGGTCGTCGAAGGAGTCGGCGACCACGCGCTCGAGTACATGACGGGCGGACTCGCCGTCATCCTCGGCGGCACCGGGCGCAACCTCGGTGCCGGGATGTCGGGCGGCACGGCGTACATCTACGACCTCCGCCCCGAGCGCGTCAACCGCGAGTCGCTCGCCTCCGGGGAGCTCTCACTGCTGCCGCTCGAGTCGGCCGACATCGAGATCCTCACGGATCTGCTCGAGAAGCACCTCGCCGAGACCGATTCGGCTCTCGCGAAGCGCATGCTCGAGAACGCCGAGGAGACCATGACCAAGTTCGTGAAGGTGCTTCCGCGTGACTACGCGGCGGTGCTCGAGACGCGCCGCGCCGCGGCGGATGAGGGGCTGGACCCGGACGGCGACGTCGTCTGGGGTCGCATCCTCGAAGTGACGGGAGGCTGA
>JAEYUT010000059.1 GCA_023432305.1 Actinomycetes bacterium | reverse complement strand
TTCGACGAGCGGGCGGCGGCGAGGCAGCTCTCGACGGGGAGCTGGTTGGGGCGGACGCGGATGGTGTCGAAGAACGCGGCGTGGTCGAGCGTGTGCCCGAGACGCTGCAGGCCGGCGGCGAGCCCCTGCGTCAGGGCGTGGACGCGGCGGGCGATGCGCTTGAGCCCCTCGGGCCCGTGATACACCGCGTACATGCTGGCCATGATGGCCAGCAGCACCTGGGCGGTGCAGATGTTGCTCGTGGCCTTCTCGCGGCGGATGTGCTGCTCGCGCGTCTGCAGCGAGAGGCGGTAGGCGGGGTAGCCGTTCGCATCCTGCGAGACGCCCACGAGGCGGCCCGGCATCTGGCGTTCGAGGCCCGCACGCACCGCCATGTAGCCCGCGTGGGGGCCGCCGAAGCCGAGCGGCACACCGAAGCGCTGCGTCGTGCCGACCGCGACATCCGCACCCAGCTCGCCGGGCGAGGTGATGAGCGCGAGGGCGAGCAGATCGGCGGCGACGACGGCGAGGCCGCCTGCACCCTTCACGCGCGCGATGACGTCGGCGGGGTTCCAGATTCGCCCGGAGGCACCGGGGTATTGGATGAAGGCCCCGAAAGCCATAGGAAGCTCGCCTGCGTAGTCGGTCTCGACGAGCTCGATGCCGACTGCCTCGGCACGGTGCGCGAGCAGCGCCTTCGTGCGCGGGAGCGCATCCGCATCCACGAGGAACACGTTCGATGCGCCGCGCGAGGCACGACGCGCGAGCAGCATCGCCTCGACGACGGCCGTGCCCTCATCGAGCATCGAGGCGTTCGCTGTGGCGAGGCCCGTGAGGTCGGTGACCATCGTCTGGAAGTTGATGAGCGCTTCGAGGCGCCCCTGCGAGATCTCAGGCTGATACGGCGTGTAGGCCGTGTACCAGCTGGGGTTCTCGAGCACGTTGCGCTGGATCACACTCGGGGTGACCGTGCCGTAGTAGCCCAAGCCGATCATGGGCCGGGTCACGCGATTGCGCGACGCGAGGGCACGCAGCTCGGCGAGCGCCTCCACCTCGGATGCTGCGGGCGGCAGCACGGAGACGAGGTCGTCGGCGACACGGATTCCCGAGGGCACCGCCGCATCCATGAGGGCGTCGACGCTCGCGTACCCGAGGGCGGCGAGCATCGTGCGCTGGGCGTCGTCATCCGTGCCGATGTGTCGATCGGCGAACAGCTCGGTCACTGGTGTCCTTGCGTCGAGGTCTTATTCGGCGGTGAGCGCCGCGTACTCATCGGCGGTGAGCAGCGTCGGGAGCTCACTGAAGCGCACGGCGATGAGCCAGCCGTCGCCGAAGGGGTCGGAGTTGACGAGCGACGGGTCGTCGGCGACGGCGTCGTTCACCTCGACGATCTCGCCGTCGACGGGGGCGTAGAGCTCGCCCACCGACTTTGTCGACTCGATCTCGCCGACCACGCGGCCGGCGACGGCGTCCGAGCCGACCGCGGGGAGGTCGACGAACACCACATCGCCGAGCTTGTCGGCGGCGTAGGCGGTGATGCCGATGCGCGCGACTTCGCCGTCGACGGCGACCCATTCGTGCTCAGCCGTGTATGCCAGTTCAGTGGGGAGGGACATCAGCTCTTCTTTCTCGAATAGAACGGGAGTGCGGTGACGCTCGCGGGCAGTCGGGTGCCGCGCACGTCGATGTAGACCGGGGTGCCGACCTCGGTGAGATCGGGGCGGATGAGCGCCATCGCGATCGGATGACCGAGCGTGGGCGAGAGGGCGCCGCTCGTGATCACGCCGGCCTCCTCCGTGTCCGTCTCGGTGGCGAAGACGGGATAGTCGGCGCGACCCGCGCGGCGGCCCTCGGCGACGAGGCCCACGAGGATCCGCGCGTCGGCGGGAAGCGCGGCGGTCGCCGCCGCCTCCCCGACGAAGCCGCCGTCCTTGCCCGCGACGACCACGCGGCTCGCGCCCACCTGTGCGGGCAGAGTCTCGCGGCTCAGCTCGTGGCCGTACAGAGGCATACCCGCTTCGAGGCGGAGCGTGTCGCGCGCGGCAAGACCCGCAGGCACGAGGCCGAGCGGGGCGCCCACCTCGATGAGCGCTTCCCACAGTGCGGGGGCCGCGTCCACATCCAGGTAGAACTCGAAGCCGTCCTCGCCTGTGTAGCCGGTGCGGGCGACGAGCACCGTCTCGTCGCGGAACTCGCCCGTGACGGACCGGTAGTAGCGCAGCTCGTCGAGGCCCGGGATGTCGAAGCCCGCCACCTGCGTGACGATCTCGACCGCCTTCGGGCCCTGCAGCGCGATGAGCGCGACATCGTCGGACTCGTCGTCGACGACGCAGTCGAAGTTCGCCGCGCGCTCGCGGATCGCCTCGACAGCCGGGAAGCGGTTGCCCGCGTTCGCGACGACCAGGAAGCGGTCCTCGCCCGTGCGATACACGACGAGGTCGTCGATGATGCCGCCGTCTTCCGCGAGCAGGAGACTGTACTTGGCCTGACCCTCCTCGATCGCCGAGATGCGCGCGCTCAGGGCGAAATCGAGCGCGGCGGCAGCCTGCGGACCGACGACGAGGATCTCGGCCATGTGGCTGAGATCGAAGAGACCGGCGGCGGTGCGCACCGCGTGATGCTCGGCGAGGTCGGAGCTGTAGCGCACCGGCATCTGCCAGCCTGCGAAGTCGGTGAAGCTGGCCCCCGCCTCGACGTGCACCGCGTCGAGGGGCGAGCGACGCGCGTCGGCGTCGGGATGGGCATCGGTCATGGACGAGTTCTCCGATCAGGTCGGTGGAACTCCCCCTCTGTCATCGGTGCCTGAGAGATTCACGACGTGTGGTCGTTTTCACCATGGGCGGCCCCGGGAGCCCGGAAGAGATCCGGTGGAGCGCTTTTCAGAGTGGCCTGTCGATGCGGTACACGTACCTGAGAGTTTGGCGGGGAGGCTTGCTCCTTCGGTGTCGACCCTGGGTCGACTCTCCCGCATCGCATGCGGCCGATGTTCGGTTGTGCGCTCAGACTACACCGATGCCGTGAGGCCTCAGTCGGTGAGACCCGCCGAGTAGAGCAGGGCGGATGCGACCACACCCGCGACGAGCACGGTCCACAGCAGGATCGACGCCCACGACAGCGTCGTCCCGAGCACCGGGCCGCGTCTGCGCAGCGCGAAACCCGCGAACATGGGCGCGACCGCCCACAGCGGCAAAGTCAGGAACGCGCCGCCGACGTCGGCGACGTAGGCACCGCGTCCGGTTCCGGCGAGAGTCGCCCAGAGACCGCCGGAGTAGGTGAGCCACACGAGGGCCGCGACGAGGGCGAAGCCGAACGCGAGCCACGGGAACACCCGGTTGGGTCTGACGAGTCCGCGCCGCAGCGAGACCACCAGCCCCACACCCGAGACGACCATCGTGGCGAACAGGGCGAGCCCGATGCCCGCGTTCACCAGCCATTCAGCGGGAGCGTTCGACGGGAACCCCAGACCGGCAGCCAGGTTCGCGATGAAGGCGACCGTCGAGATCAGGAGCACCGCGCCATGACCAGCCGGGGTCGGGCGGGTTGTGCGCGCCGGGTCGACAACCGGCACATACGCGGCCGGGAACTCGCCGGGGTGTGCGGGCGACTGCTGCGGCTGCTCGGCGTCGCTCATAGGGCGAGGATAGCCAACGACGCGCCGAACGCCGCGCCGCCACGGCGGGACAGCGGCGTCCACCCCGCGAACGGGGTACCGTGGGCACAACCGCCATCTCGAACGAAGGATCGTCAATGGGATCACTGCTCTACGGCATGTCCGGAATCGAAGTCTCCTTCGATGACCGGGTGCTCGCGCATCTCGAGATCGTGATCAACACGAAGCTCCGCCGCCGCGAATCGTTCATGCTCAGCTGGCGCGACTCCGCCGGCGTCGGAGACGGACGCAGCTCCGTCTGGCTCGACACCGCCATCCCGCTGTACTTCCGGTACTCGGGCAGCCGTCTGCCGCTCATCGACAAGGAGTGGCTCGAGGAGCTTCTCGCCCAGTCGTCCTCCACACGCGGTCTCGTGCTGGGTGAGGATCCTGCGACCGAGCAGCTCGTGCGCGCCCACGACAACAGCACCAAGCGCAAGGACCACCCCGCGCGCTGACTCCAGCCTCGCGGCTCGGCTAATGGATGATGCCGACGCTGTCGAGGCGCTGGGTCTTGTGGCGCAGCACCGCGGCCGCGTACTGCGCCCCGTCGAGCTCCATGTCGTGCAGCTCCACATCGACGACGGCGATCGGGGTGACGGCGGTCAGCACGAGGGCCGCCTCCGTGGTGCGCCCGTCGATGATGACGGGGATCGTCACGACCTCGGGCGGCTGAGTGCGGGCCAGTGATGCCACGAAGTCGAGCAGGGCCGCGGCCACGTCGTCCGTGGTCGTGAAGTCATGTCCGGCGTAGAGAATGTTCTTCATCACGTCTCCAAGCCCAGCGTGCCCCGCGATGCGGACTCCGTGAAACCCATTCCACTCAGGGGCTCGACGTGCTAGACGTCAGTCGGTGCCGTTCTCGATCTCGATCTGACCCGTGTCGATGTGCTCGGCAGTGAGCTGGATGCCGCCCGTCGTGTTCGCGGAGCGGAGGATCTCCTCGATCCATTCGCGGCGCAGCGCCGGCGGCTGCGGCTCGATGAACTCGAACCGCAGCGGGATCGACTCGTGCATCCAGATCGTGGTGCGCCCCGGAGGCTGGTCCTCGCCGTGCATCCACGACAGCGTGAAGCTCTCGCCGCGGCGCAGCTTCGTGACGACAGCCACCTTGAGATGAGCGAGGGTGCGGTCATCCATCGCGATCGCCTGGTCAGCGTAAAAGAGCGTACCCATGTGCACATCGTAGGGGCACATAGGGCCATACGGCCCGATCTCGCACGGTTTCGCCTCCAGGCGGGCGAAAGGGGCGGTCCGCAGTGTGTGCGAACCGCCCCCTTGGCTGGAGCTCCCGGTCAGCTGCCGGATGCCACCGGCGTGAACGGAGCCTCGACGCCGTCCGCATAGACGGGCTGGGGCAGGACGACGCCCTCGGCGCCGTCGCGGATCTCGCGGATCGCGCCCACGATGTCGCCGATGTTCTCCGGCACGGGGAGGCCGCATGCGTTCAGCTCGGAGGCGAGCTCGAGCGTGAGGCGGTTCTTGCCCGCCGCGACGGCCTCCGCTGTGGTGCCCTCCGCCTGCTCCGACGAGGCATTGGCGATGTCGGAGACGTTCGCGCACACGTGGTACACCGATCCGCCCGCGACCCAGTGCACACGGTCCTCACCGAGGAGCTGGATGACGGTCGACTGCTCGGCCGTGTACTTCTCGACCGACGGCGGGTTGAAGTCGGCGCCGAGAGCTGCGGCGACGAGGGCGAGGATGATCGCGATCGCGCCCGCGAGGCCCTTCTGGCCCTTCGACATGTCCTTGTTGAGGAAGATCATGATGATGAGCGGCAGGAACGCCAGCACCGCGAGGATCGCGCCGAGCTGGTTCTGCACGAAGA
>JAEYUT010000196.1 GCA_023432305.1 Actinomycetes bacterium | reverse complement strand
CAGGGCACCACCCTCGTGCTCACCACCCACTACATGGATGAGGCCGAGCAGCTGTGCGACCGGCTCATCGTCGTCGACCACGGGCGCATCATGGCGGAGGGGAGCCCCGCCGCCCTCATCCGCGAGTACTCGACGCGGGAGGTGCTCGAGGTGCGGTTCGGCTCTGAGCAGAACGCGACCGCCGCCGAGCGAGTCGCAGACATCGGCGACCGCGTCGAGGTGCTGCCGGATCGCGTGCTCATCTACGCGCATGACGGCGAGGCGGCGCTCGTCGAGGTGACCGCACGCGGCCTGCAGCCGCTCACGAGCCTCGTGCGCCGCTCGAGCCTGGAGGATGTGTTCCTCCGCCTCACCGGACGGTCCCTCATCGAATGAGCGCCGACCGTCTCGGAACGAGGGCCGGGCAGCCCTCTCTCGATGAGCTCGCTGCGGAGGCACGCGCTGCGGGAGCGCGTCCGCGGGGCATGGGAGCCTGGTTCGTCGTCGAGCATCTCGCGCGCGTGTGGCGGCGCTACCTCGACGTCAATATCGCCCGGGCGATCGGCGAGCCCGTGCTGTACCTCTTCGCGTTCGGTGTCGGGCTCGGCGTGCTCGTGGGCGCCTCCACCGGCGGCGCCGGCGTCGACGGCGTCCCGTACCTGACGTTCGTGGCGCCGGCGCTCATCGCGATGACCGCCGTGTCGATCGCGATGACCGAGTTCACGTTCCCTGTCATGGGCGGCTTCAAATGGAATCCGATCTACGTCGGCATGAATGCGGCGCCGCTCTCGGGTCGGCAGATCATGGATGGCACGGTGCTGTTCGCGATCATCCGGATGCTGGCGACGCTGCTCGTGTACTTCGTGATCATGGCGGCGTTCCAGGCGGTGCCGGCGCCGACCGGCATCCTGACGGTCGTCACCGCGACCCTCACCGGTCTCGCGCTCGGCACGCCGATCCTCGCGTACGCGGCGTCGCTCACCGAGGATCGCGGCCAGTTCGCGGTGCTGCAGCGGGTGATCGTGCTGCCGCTCACGCTCTTCAGCGGGACGGTGTTCCCGCTCGAGCAGCTGCCCTGGTTCCTGCAGTGGATCGGGTGGCTCTCGCCGCTGTGGCACGGCACGGAGCTGGGGCGTGTCGTGGCGTACGGGGCCGAGCGGCCGCCGTGGCTCACCGCTGTGCACGTGATCTACCTCGTGGTCGTGGCGGTCATCGGGTGGCGCATCGCGGTGCGCATCGCGACGAGGAGGCTCGCCGTATGAGCGCGATCGCGAACGAGACCGGCCTCCGCGGGGGCGGCGTGAACGCCCTCTACGCGGGCAACGCCCGCTCGGTGGTGGCGCGCGGCCTCACCGCCACCAAGACGAGCAACTGGATCGTCGTGGCATCCGGGGTCTTCGAGCCGATCTTCTATCTGCTGTCGCTCGGGGTGGGGCTCGGGGGCTACATCGGCGCGATCCCGGATGTGCACGGCAACGAGATCCCGTACGCGGCATATATCGCTCCTGCGCTTCTGGCGGTCTCGGCGATGAACGGCGCCGTGTACGACTCCACCTGGAACGTGTTCTTCCGCATGAACTACGGAAAGCTCTACCAGGGGATGCTCGCGACGAGCCTCGGGCCGCTGGATGTGGCGATCGGCGAGATCACGATGGCGCTTATGCGCGGGGCAGCATACGGATTCGCCTTCCAGCTCGTGATGCAGGTGCTCGGGCTCAATCTCTCGTGGACGGCGCTTCTCGCGGTGCCCGCGGTGGTGCTCATCGCGTTCGGGTTCGCGTCGATCGGCATGGGCATCACGAGCTATCTGAAGACGTTCCAGCAGATGGAGTGGATTCCGTTCGTGCTGCTGCCGATGTTCCTGTTCTCGGCGACGTTCTATCCGCTGTCGGTCTACCCGGAGCCGGTGCAGTGGGTCGTGCAGGCGCTGCCGCTCTGGCACGGTGTGGAGCTGGTGCGCGGACTCACGACGGGGGTGATCGGCCCCATGATGCTCGTCCACGTGCTCTATTTCGCCGTGATGATCGCGCTCGGCATGCTCCTCACGACGCGCCGCCTCCGCGCCCTCTTCCTCGACTGACCAGCGACCGGGGAGTTCGGAAGGGGTTGCGCAGGGGACTCGGATTCGGGATAACATACCGAGCGGTCGGTTTCTTCCGATCCTGACGCCCGATGGAGGACGCATGCGCCGATTCGACGGCAAGCTCGCCCTGGTCACTGCGGCGAGCCGGGGAATCGGCTACGCCATCGCCGAGCGGCTCGTGGAGGAGGGCGCTCGCGTCGTCATCACCGCCCGCCACGAGGATGCGCTGCAGGATGCCGCCGACCGGCTCGGTTCTGCCGTCACGAGCGTCGCGGGTCGCGCCGACGATCCCGAACATCGCGCCGCCGTGTTCGCGCACCTGCGGGAGCTCGGCCCCCTCGACCTGCTCGTCAACAACGTGGGCATCAACCCCGTCTACGGGCCGGCGCTCGAGATCGACGCGGCAGCCGCGCGCAAGATCCTCGATGTCAACGTCGTCGCCGCACTCGAGTGGACCCGCGACGCCGTCGCGGCGGGTCTGCGCGACCGGCGCGGCGCGATCGTCAACATCGCCTCCATCGCGGGTATCGGCACGAGCCCCGGCATCGCCTTCTACGGCATCTCGAAGGCGGCCGTCATCTCGCTCACCACGCAGCTCGCGTGGGAGCTCGCCCCCGAGATCCGCGTCAACGCCGTCGCCCCCTCCATCATCAAGACCGACTTCGCCAAGGCCCTCTACGAGGGCAAGGAGGCGAAGGTGGCCGCGCAGTTCCCCCTGGGTCGGCTCGGCGTCCCCGCGGATGTCGCGGGACCCGTCGCGTTCCTCCTCTCGGATGACGCCGCCTGGATCACCGGGAGAACTATCGTGATCGATGGCGGGGGTTCGCTCCGCCCGGTCGGATAGTCGGCGCAACGAGGGAGCATCGCGTGAAGGATTTCAACGTCCGGGACCAGGTGGCGAGCGCGGCTGTCGCGCTCTTCGCCGAGAAGGGCTACGCCAACACGTCGGTGCAGGAGGTCGTCGCCCGGGCGGGTGTGACCAAGGGGGCGATGTACCACTACTTCCGCTCGAAGGACGATCTGCTGTTCGGCATCTACGAGCGCATGCTCCAGCTGCAGAAGGACCACCTCGACGAGATCGTGGGACGAGGGCTCCCCACCCATGAGACGCTGCGCGCGGCCTGCGTCGACGTGCTGGAGACCTCGATCGACTTCCTGCCTGAGGGCACGGTGTTCTTCCGTTCGGTGCACATGCTCGCGCCGGAGCGCCAGCGGGAGGTCACGCGGCGCCGCCGCGAGTACAACGACACGTTCGCGGAGATCATCAAGCGCGGCCAGGCGGAGGGGCTGTACCGCAGCGACATCCCTGTCGCGGTGCTCGTCGCCAACTTCTTCTCGGACGTGCACTACCTCTCCAACTGGTACTCGCCGTCGGGTGTCGAGACCAAGACGCAGGTGGCGGAGCAGATCACCGACCTCTTCCTGAAGGGAATATCGACATGACATCACGGGCGTGGCAGACGACGGCGTACGGCGAACCGGGCGATGTGCTCGAGCTCGGGGAGCGCCCCATCCCGCAGCCGGGTCCCGGTGAGGTGCTCGTGCGGACGTCGGCCATCGCCCTGAACTTCCCGGATGTGCTGCTGTGCCGCGGGCAGTACCAGGTGCGGCCGGAGCCGCCGTTCGTGCCGGGCATCGAGTGCTGCGGCACGGTGCTCGCCGTGGGCGAGGGCGTGGAGGGCGTCGAGGTGGGCGAGCGCGTCGTCGGCACGCGCATCGGCGTCCTCGCGGAGCATGTGCTCCTGGAGGCGAATGCGACGTTCCCGGCGCCGCCTGCACTCTCGGACCTGGAGGCGGCGGCGCTCACCGTGGGCTATCAGACCGCGTGGGTGGGTCTGCATCGCCGGGCGGAGCTGCGTTCCGGTGAGACGGTGCTCGTGATGGCGGCCTCGGGTGGGGTGGGCTCGGCCGCGGTGCAGCTCGCTGCGGCTGCGGGGGCTCGCGTCATCGCGGTCGTGGGGTCGGCGGCGAAGGCGGATCTCGCTCGCCGCCTCGGCGCGGATGTCGTGATCGATCGCAGCAGCGAGGATGTCGCGGCGCGCGCTCTCGAGGTGACCGAGGGTCGAGGCGTCGACGTCGTCTTCGATCCGGTGGGCGGCGACAGCTATCGCGCCGCGCAGAAGGCGATCGCCTTCGAGGGGCGGATCGTGCTGGTCGGCTTCGCGGGCGGCGAGATCCAGGACATCAAGGCCGGCATCCCGCTGGTGAAGAACTTCAGCGTCGTGGGTCTGCACTGGGGTCTGTATCTTCAGAAGGCTTCCGAGGTGCCCCGTGAGGCGCATGCTGCACTCACGGAGCTCGCAGCGGCGGGTGCGGTGACGCCGGATGTGACGCCTGTCGCGTTCGCGGAGGTGCCGGAGGCGCTCACGCGCCTCGCATCCGGCTCGACCATCGGGCGCCTCGTCG
>JAEYUT010000007.1 GCA_023432305.1 Actinomycetes bacterium | reverse complement strand
TCGAATGTGAGCGTGACCGACCCGAAGCTCCCCGGCCTCACTGCGAGCGTCTCGCTCGCGCCGGGCGCGACCCACGACTTCGTCGGCACCTATGTGGTGACCGCCGCCGATGTGGCGGCGGGCGCGGTCGTCAACTCGGCCACCGCAACGGGCACGCCTCCCGGCGGGACGCCCCTCACAACCCCTCCCACGACCGTCACCACCCAGACCGCCGAGGTCGGCATCACGCTCGTGAAGTCGGCCGAGTGGCCTGGGCAGGACGCCAACGCGTCCGTCACGGAAGGTGCTGACGTCACCTACTACTTCGTCGTGACGAACACCGGCAACGTGCCGCTCGAGGGCGTCACGATCGACGACCCGAAGCTCGACGGTCGTGCCGCGATCACACCCGCCTCCGCGGACATCGCACCGGGCGGACAGCGGGTGTTCAGCGCCACGATCACGGTTGAGGCGTCCGACATCGTCGAGGGCGAGGTCGCCAACCAGGCGACCGCAACCGGCACGCCTGCGGGCGGCAGCCCGATCACGTCCGCTCCGTCGTCGGCGACCATTCCGCTTCCGGCCGCTGCGCCGGGTCTGCAGCTGGTGAAGACCGCTGCGCTCGACGACGCCAACGGCAACGGCTACGCCGATGCGGGCGAGACGATCACGTACCGCCTTGTAGCGACCAACGCCGGCAACGTGTCGATCGCGAACGTGACGGTGGCGGATCCGATGTTCGACGCGGACGAGATCTCGCCGGCGAGCTACGCGTCGCTGCGTCCGGGCGCGCAGGGCGTGTTCACCGCCACCTACACGGTGACGCAGGCGGATGTGGATGCGGGCGAGGTCAGCAACACCGCGACCGCTTCTGCGCCGAATCCGATCGGCACCGAGCCGGCGCTCACCTCCACGAGCACCGCGAATGTGCCGACCGTGCCCGCCGCACCCGCGCTCACGCTCGTGAAGACATCGACGCTCGACGACGCGAACGGCAACGGCGTCGCAGACGAAGACGAGCAGATCACCTACCTCTTCACCGTCCGCAACACGGGCAACGTGACGCTCACGGATGTCGTGGTTGACGATCCGATGTTCCCCGCACCGCCGGCGATCGTGGTCTCTGCGAGCCTCGCGCCCGGCGCGACCGCGACGGCGACGCGCACCTACACGGTGCGTGCGTCCGATCTCGCGGACGACGAGATCGCCAACACCGCCACAGCGATCGGCACCCCTCCGGGCGGCGCCGCGAACGTGCCGTCCGAGCCGAGCACCACGACGACCGAGACGGTCGCGCCGAGCCTGACGATCGTGAAGAGCGCGAGCCTCTTCGACGCCGACGGCAGCGGCGCCGCGAGCATCGGCGAGACGATCACGTACTCGTTCCTGGTGCGCAACACCGGCAACACGCGCCTCGAGGGCGTCACCGTGATCGACGATCGGGTCGCGAGCGTCAGCCCCGCGTCGATGACCCTCGAACCCGGAACCGAGTATGTCTTCACCGCGCCGTACACGGTCACCGAGGAGGACATCCTCGCGGGCGAGATCGTGAACGTGGCCGCCGCCGAGGGCACAGTGCCGGGTGCCGACACGCCCACGCGCTCACCGGATCACTCGGCCACCACCTCGACCGACCCGATCATCGAGGAACTCGCGATCACCAAGACCGCCGAGCTCTCCGATGCGAACGGAAACACTCTGGCCGACCTCGGTGAGCAGGTGACGTACAGCTTCCTCGTCGAGAACCGCGGCAACGTCACCCTCACGGGGATCACGATCGACGATCCGCGCGTGGGCGGACTTCCCGGCCCGTTCGATCTGGCTCCCGGCGAGCGGCGCACCGTGAGCGCCGCGGCCTACACCGTGGTGCAGGCGGACATCGATGCGGGCGAGGTGGCCAACACCGCCACCGCGAGCGGCACCGGCCCCGACGGGCCCGTCCCGAGCGAACCGTCGACCACGACCGTGCCGACGGTGCCGGCGGCGCCCGCGCTCACCCTCGCCAAGTCGGTCGCGATCACCGGGCCCGCGAACGCCAACGGGGTCGCGGATGAGACCGAGGTTCTCACCTACACCTTCGTCGTCACCAACACCGGCAATGTGACCCTCGACGATGTGAGCGTCGACGACCCGATGCTCACCGGCATCACGTCCGCGGATTCGGGTCCGCTCGCTCCGGGCGCCTCGCGCACCTTCCAGGCGACCTACACGGTCACCGCGGATGACGTCGCTGCCCCGAACGGAGATGGCGCGATCGTCAACACGGCGCAGGCGCTCGGCGAGACGCTCGAAGGGGACCCCGTCGCATCATCGCTCGCGGCAGCATCCGTTCCCGTCGCCGACCCCGGGCTCCTCGTCGAGAAGACGGCTGCGTTCGACGATGCGAACGGCAACAGCATGGCCGACGTGGGCGAGACGGTCACGTTCTCGTTCCTCGTGACGAACACCGGCAACGTCGAACTCGAGAGCATCGAGGTCGAGGATGCCCGTATCGGCGCGAGCATCCCGGTGGGAACGCTCGCCACGGGGGCGTCGAGGACCGTCACCACGACGTACGTCGTCACCGAGTCGGACATCGCGAACCAGGAGCTCGTGAAC
>JAEYUT010000383.1 GCA_023432305.1 Actinomycetes bacterium | reverse complement strand
CCCGTGCGCTCGCACGCCTCGCGCGCCCGATCGCCCAGCGGCTGAGCACGATGCTCACCAACCCGAAGAGGGCGAGCGCCGCGATGCTTCCGGTGATCGCCGCGGCCGATCCGCCCGCCACGATCTGCTGCAGCCCCGCTGTCGCCCAGCCGAGCGGAAGCGCGCCGCCCAGCCAGGTGAAGGGGCCCGCGAGGGCCTGCGCAGGAAGCACTCCGCTCACGGCCGCCACCTGAACCGAGAGCAGCAGGAGCGAGATCACGAGACCGGCGCGGCCGAAGCCCACGGTGAGCAGCTGATGGAAGGCCGTGAACGCGACCGCGGCGACGAGCGAGAACGCGAGCGTGACCGGCAGCAGACTCCAGGCGACATCGGCGACCAGATGCATGAGCAGCACGAGCAGCGCTGCCTGGATCGCCGCGATGATGCCCGCCCGCATGAGGGCGGACATCAGCACGCGCCCGGATGCGGCGGTCGTGGCGAGAACGCGTCGGCTGAGGGGCGCCGTCACGAGGAAGATCGCGATCGCACCCACCCACAGGCCGAGGGGCACGAAGTAGGTTCCGATCACCTGCCCGATCTGCGACACGGGGTTGGCGGTCGCCACCTGGAGCCCCACCGGGTCGGCGGCGACGGCCGCTGCGTCGTCCGTGGGGCTCGCCTCGCTGCCGTCGAGGCGCGCGGCACCGCTCTCGAGTCCGTCGGCGAGCTCGGTCGCACCCGAGGAGAGCTCCCCGAGTCCGTTCGCGAGCTCGCGCGCACCCGAGTCGAGTGCGGGGCCGTTGGCGGAGAGCCGAGCTGCGCCGTCAGCGGCCTGTGCGATGCCGTCGGCGAGCGAGCCGAGCGATCCCGCGCCCTGCGAGAGCGCCGGCCCCGACTGCGCCGCGGTCGCGAGCCCGCCGCTGATGGCCTGCAGCTGCTGCAGGTAGGGGGCGAGCGTGGGGTCGCTCGTGAACCGCGGATCCTGCGCCATCGCGCCGGCGAGCTGCGAGAGGCCGTCGGATGCGCTGCCGACACCCGAGATGTAGCTCTGGAGTCCGCTGGCGAGCGTGCCGAGCTGACCGGTCTGCTGCGACATGCTCTGCAGACCCCGGGAGAGCGAGGAGACGCCGTTCGTGTACTGGTCGACGCCGCTGGCGAGCTCCGTGGCGCCGTCTGCCGCGGTCGTCGCGCCATCGGCGAGCTGGCTCGCGCCATCCGCGGCACTGGCGAACGCCTCCCCGATGGTGCCGAACTGGGTGTAGATGCCGGAGATGTACTGCTCGGTGAGCTGCGATCCGAAGGTGCGCACCATGCCTTCGCCGAGCGACTGCGCCGCCGCGCCTGCGAGGTACGAGTGGGCGTCGTCGGTCTCGAGCGTGAGGCGGGCCTGCACCGGCTCAGCGCTCGAGAGCGACACCACCGAGGCGGAGAAGTCGGAGGGGATGGTGAGCACCGCGTACACCTCGCCCGCGGCGAGCAGCGCCTCCGCCTCGTCGGCGTTGCTCAGTCGCCACTGCATGCCGGGCGAATCCGATCCGGTGAGCTCGGTCACGAGCAGGCGCCCGGCGAGCACCATCGTCTCGGTGCCGTCCTCAGCCGTCTGGGTGACCATCTCGTCGTTGTTGACGATCGCCGCGGGGATGCGGTGGATGCCGTCCTCGGTGTCGGCGAGCGACGCCATCGTGAGGCCCGCGAAGGCGAGCGGGACGACGGCCGCCGCGACCAGGGCGACGACACGCCACGGACGGCGGACGCGCGTGGGCTGGGGGCTGTCGTGGGTCATCGGTGTGCTCCTTCTGCGAGCTCGGCCGGGCGGAACGCAGCCGCGGGCCGGGAGAGTGCGGGGATGCGAGCGAGGTCCGCATCCGCGGCACCGAGGATGACGGTGGTGCCGGCGGGGGCGAGGCGGTCGACGGCGGCGAGGAAGTCGGCGCCGCCGTCTGCGCCCGGCAGCGGGTCGACGGAGTCGATCACCACGACCGGGGTGTGCTCGCTGAGGGCGAGTCCGACGGTCGCGATGGCACGCTCGAGTGGGGCGAGGGCACCGAGCGGCGTGCGCCACTTGACGGCGGCATCCGATCCGGCGTCGCGGACGACGTCCTGGATGCGGGTCACCCACGACGCGGCGCGACGGCGGGCGCGGGCGCTGCGTCCGGTGACACGGAGACGCTCCTCGAGAAGGTCGCCGAGCGGGGTGTCGGTGTCACGCGCCCCTCCCCCGAACTCCGCGAACGACACGAGCCGCTCGACGCGCCCCGCCTCGCTCGGGATGGGATGACCGGCGACCTGCGCGCGGCCCCCGATCGCAGGCAGACGCCCGGCGACGGTCGCCGTCAGGACCCTGCGCCGCGCGGCGTCGCCGCCGACGAGAGCGAGAGATCCGGCCACGACGGAGCCCGTGTACGGCCCGGCGGTCGCGTTCTCCGCGCCGACGACGAGCTCGTCGAGCGTGATCGCCTCGCCCGCGTTCGCACGCGAGCCCGCCCACGCCACGTCGTCGAGGTGCGCGCGCAGGCTCGTCCCTTCCACGTCGACGTTCGGCAGCACGCGATCCAGCCACGCCGGCAGGTACCAGGCGCTGCGCCCGAAGAGCGCCATGACGGCCGGTACGAGCGTCATGCGGATGAGGAACGCGTCGATCGCGACTCCCACTGCGAGCCCGAGGGCGATGACCTTGATGACGGAGGCGCCCTCCGGCACGAACGCCGCGAACACGAAGAACATGATGAGCGCCGCCGCGGTGACGACGCGGGCCGCCTCCGAGAAGCCGCGCACGATCGCCTGCTTCGGGCTCGCGCCGTGGATGTACGCCTCGCGCATGCCCGAGACGAGGAACACCTCGTAGTCCATCGCGAGCCCGAACAGGATCGCCATCAGCAGGATCGGCATGAAGCTGAGGATCGGACCGGGCACCGCGTGCAGCTGCTCGGCGCCCCAGCCCCACTGGAACACGGCCACCACGATGCCGAACGACGCGAGCACACTCAGCAGGTAGCCGAGGGCGGCCTTGATGGGCACCACGATCGAGCGGAAGACGAGCATCAGGAGGATCACCGAGAGCCCGATGACGACGAGGCCGAAGGGCAGCAGGGCGCTGTTGAGCTGGCTCGAGATGTCGATCGCGACCGCGGTGGACCCGGTGACCGAGATCGGGGTGTCGTAGCGCTCCGCGATCCCGGGGGCGAGGTCGCGGATCGCGTGCACGAGCTCCGTCGTCGCCGGATCCGACGGGCCCGTCTCGGGGATCACCTGGATGATCGCGGTGTCGACCGTGGGGTTGGGGATCGGCGATCCGACGACGTCGACGCCGTCGAGGTCTGCCACCTCGGCGGCGATCGCATCGAGGTCGTCGAAGATGTCGGTGGTCTGGGTGATGTCGACGGCGATCACGAGCGGGCCGTTGCGACCTGGACCGAACGCCTCCGCGGTGAGATCGTGCGCGCGGCGCGCCGTGTTGTCCTCGGTCATCGAGCTGCCGTCGGGCAGCGCGAGGGCGAGGTCGGCGGCGGGCACAGCCGCGACCCCGAGCAGTGCGACGACGCCGATGATGACGACCGCGGGCGCCTTGACGACGAGGCTGACCCAGCGCTCGCCCATGGTCGTCTTCCGCGGTGCGGCGTCCCCCTCTTCCGAATGCTCGGCTGCCGCGCGGCGGGCAGCGCGCGAACCGGGCTTCGGGGCGAGCCGCGAGCCCAGAAGCCCCATGATCGCGGGCAGCAGGGTGATGGCCGCGAGCATCGCCATGAACACCGCGACGGCGGCGGTGACG
>JAEYUT010000372.1 GCA_023432305.1 Actinomycetes bacterium | reverse complement strand
TACGACGACCTCGCGTCGTTCGGCTTCCGCCACATCGACGACTTCAACCGCGCGGTGCTCGCGAACGAGATCGTGCTGCCTGCCGGGTCCGAGCGCGTGCTGCAGCCGTACCCGTACCTGCTCGTCGTCGTCGACGAGCTCGCCGACCTCATGATGGTCGCCCCCCGCGACGTCGAGGACTCGATCGTGCGCATCACCCAGCTCGCGCGTGCCTCCGGCATCCACCTCGTGCTCGCGACGCAGCGTCCCTCGGTCGATGTCGTCACCGGACTCATCAAGGCCAACGTGCCGTCGCGTCTCGCGTTCGCGGTGTCGAGCATGACCGACAGTCGCGTCATCCTCGACCAGCCCGGCGCCGACAAGCTCATCGGCCAGGGTGACGGCCTCTTCCTGCCGATGGGCGCCTCCAAGGCCATCCGCGTGCAGGGCGCCTGGGTCACCGAAGACGAGATCGCCGCCGTCGTCAAGCACGTCACCGAGCAGGCGCGCCCCGAGTACCGGCAGGATGTCGCCGCCGTCGTCGAGCGCAAGGAGATCGACGCCGACATCGGCGACGACCTGGAGCTGCTCATCGAAGCGGTCACGCTCGTCGTCAACACGCAGTTCGGCTCCACGTCGATGCTGCAACGCAAGCTCCGTGTCGGCTTCGCGAAGGCCGGTCGCCTCATGGATCTCATGGAGTCGCGTGAGATCGTCGGCCCGTCCGAGGGTTCGAAGGCGCGCGATGTGCTCGTGACGCCCGACCAGCTGCCGGGCGTGCTCGCGCGCATCCGCGGGCAGGAGCCGGATGCCGGATCGTCGCCGTCTGCGGCCGCGCCCGCGTCCGGATCCGCGGCGGAGGGGCTGCCGTCCGATCTCGGGGTCGATCACGTCGACGTCCAGTTCGACGGCTATCCTGTCGAGGACAGCGGCTCCGATGAGGACGCCTGGAGTCTGACCGGCAGGGAGTAGGGCGTGGCAGTGACCGAACCGGCCGAGAACGCGTCCGCCCATCCGGCTCGCATCAACCCGCTGCGCGGGCGTGTGCTCCGCCGCGGCGACACCCCTGCGAGCCTCGCCAACATCGCCAACATCATCACGGTGGTGCGCATCCTGCTCGCGCCCGTGTTCGTGTGGCTGATGCTTCTCGATGGCGGCGAGTACGGGGTGTGGCGCTGGTGCGCTGCGGTCCTCTTCATCGTCGCGATCACCACGGACTCCGTCGATGGGCACCTCGCCCGCAGCCGCAACCTCGTCACCGACTTCGGCAAGCTCGTCGACCCGATCGCCGACAAGCTCCTCGTGGGTGCCGCGCTCGTCGCGCTGTCGCTTCTCGGCGAGCTCTGGTGGTGGGTCACGATCGTGATCCTCGTGCGCGAGTTCGGGATCACCGTGTTCCGCTTCGCGATGCTCAGCCGCTACGTGATCGCCGCCGACACGCTCGGCAAGCTCAAGACCGTCTTCCAGTCGGTGGCGGTGTCGTTCGCGCTCACCCCGCTGTGGACGCTCGTGGGCGACTGGATTCTGTGGGTCAACGCCGTGCTCATGGGAATCGCGCTCGTGCTGACGGTCGTGAGCGGCATCCAGTACCTCGTGAATGCGCGGCGTGCGGCGGTGGAGTCGGCGTGAGCCCTCGCCCGCTCGCGGTGCGGATCGTCGAGGAGCTCACGCGGCGTGGTGAGCGTCTCGCTGTGGCTGAGTCGCTCACGGGTGGGCTGCTGACCTCCTCGATCGTCGATGTGCCGGGAGCGTCTGCGGTGCTGCTCGGGGGAGTGGTGGCCTACGCGAGCCCGGTGAAGGCGAGTGTGCTCGGGGTCGACGCTCAGCTGATCGCCGAGCACGGCGTGATCGATGCGGAGGTCGCGCGTCAGATGGCTCGCGGTGCGGCAGACCGGCTCTCGGTCGCCGGGCGCGCTGCGGAGTACGCGCTCGCGACGACGGGGGTCGCCGGTCCCGACCCGCAGGACGGCCACCCAGCGGGGACCGTGTGGATCGGCCTGGCGACACCTGCGGGAGAGCGTGCGCAGCAGCTCGCGCTCTCCGGCGACAGGCCCGCGATCCGCGCTGCCGCGGTCGACGCGGCGCTTATCCTGCTGGCCGAGGAGCTCGGTCTCGGTGCGAGGGAATAGCGCGCGACACTCCGAGCGTTTCACTGGGTGACTTCTCGGCGGGATCCAAGCGAACAGGATTTAGAGTTTCTGTAGCGAACCGGTAGCGTAAACCACCCGGTCCCGACCGTCGGTCAGTGAGAGAAGGAGGAACACCACATGGTTCTGGTACGACAGGAACTCGGCGATGTCCTCCGCGACGTCCGGCTTCAGAAGGCGCTCACGCTGCGTCAGGTCGCCAGTCGCGCGAGCGTGGCTCTCGGCTACCTGAGCGAGGTGGAGCGCGGCCAGAAGGAGGCGAGCTCCGAGATCCTCGCATCGGTCGCCGATGCGCTCGACACCCCGGTGTCCGCCATCATGCGTGAGGTCGGTGATCGCCTTGCGGTCCTCGAGGGCCTCTCGGCAGTTCCCGACACGCTCCCCGACGAGCTCGTCGCGGAGTTCGACGCGGACCTCGCGGTCCGCTGATTCCCAGCACGTCACGAAGCCCCGACCAGCTGGTCGGGGCTTCGTCGTTCTCCGGCCCGTTCGCCGATTAGCCTGGATCCGATGAAGGTCAGTGAGTTCCGCCGTGCCGTTGAGACCGAGTTCGGCGCGTTCGGTCGTGTGCTCGTGCAGGACACGGTGATCCCCGAGCTCGGCAACCGCACACCCGATGACGCCCTCGCGGCCGGTGTCGCGGCGAGCGAGGTGTGGATCGCGCTGTGCCGAGCCCAGGAGGTGCCGCGCGAGCGGTGGCACGGCGCCGGGCTCCGCGACCCGCGCGACTGACCGCGACACGCCGCAT
>JAEYUT010000028.1 GCA_023432305.1 Actinomycetes bacterium | reverse complement strand
TCACATTCGAGAGGGTCACATTGCCCGTGTTCTGCACGCGGATCGTGTACTCGATCGTCTCGCCCTCGTCGGCGACCCCGTTCTCGATCGTGTCGACGAGCTGCGCCGTCTTGACGCTCGTGATGCCCGGTTCGGCGGGGATGGTCACGGTCGCGCTCGACGTCGCGGAGAGCGACTGCCCGCTCGCGCTGCCGGTCGCGGTCGCCGTGTTGAGGATCGTGCCCGCGTCGACGTGGCTCTGAGTGATGTCGAGAGGCGCGGAGGTGAAGGTTCGGGTGCCGCCGACGGGGATGCTGGCGCTCGAGGGGGTGATGCCGGCGACGAGCGGATCGGCGATCTGGACGTTCGAGATCGCGAGGTCGCCCGTGTTCGTCACGACGAAGGTGTACGCCACCTCGCCGCCGACCTCGGCGGCGCCTCCGCCGACGACCTCCGCGGTCTTGGTGAGCGTCATCGACGGCACGAGGATGCGCACATCCGCGGTGCTCGAGTTGTTGCTCGCGACGGGGTCCTGTTCGTTTCCGAGCACGGAGGCGGTGTTCGCGATCGTGCCGCGCGCTGCCGTGCTGCGCACCGTGACGGGGATCGTGAAGGTGCTCGTCGAATCCACCGTCAGTCGACCGCCGGAGCAGGTCACGACCTGTCCGTCCGCCGAGCAGCCAGTTGGAAGGCTGCCGACCTCCAGCGCCGACGGAATCGAGTCGGACACCGTGAAGCCCGACGACACACCCTGCCCGTTGTTGCGCACGCGGAGCGTGTAGCTGAACGTCTGGCCGCGTGTCGCCTCGGTCACCGAGGCGCTCTTGGTGATGGAGAGATCCGCGGGCTTGCCCATGGAGGATGTGGCGTCGTTGGCGCTGGATCCCGGGCCCGCGATCACGGAGACGAGTGTGAAGCTCGGGTTCGCCGGGTTCGTGACGCGAACCTGGAGGATCCCGCCCGCGTTCTTGGAGAACCCGAGATTGCCGTTGCCGTAGGTGAACGCGCCGCCCGCGGCGGGATGCCCGACCAGCGCCGGAACATGGAAGAGGGTCACACCGCCCCCCGGGCCGATGCGGACGATGTCGCCCGCACCTCCGTAGCCCCAGAAATAGCCGCCCGCGAAGGTGACGTCCGGCGGGATCGCGACGTTGCCCGGGTTGTTGAGGGTGACGGATGTCGTCGGGCCCGTGGGGTTGGCGACGTTGGTGTAGTACATCGTCGTCTGCGAGAAGTAGTAGAAGCGGTTGGCGACGTCGCCGAAGGATCCGATGACGGAAGGCACCTGGGCGTCCTTGATCACACTCACCGCGCCGCCCGTCTCGATGCGAACCACCTTCGGTCCGGCACCGAGGGACTGCCGTACGCCGTACAGGTAGCCGTCGGCCTCGTTGAACGCGATGGCGTTGTAGGGTGCGGCGAGGTGCGGGCCGCCGATGTTGCTGAAGCTGATCTCGCCGTTGCTCTGGAGCCCGCGCATGAGCTGGGTGTTGCCGTCGGCGTTGCCCTGCGCGAGGTAGACGACGGCCTCGTCGCGGGTGAAGGCCGCTGCGCTGGCCGAGACGGCGGGGACGGCTGCAAGCAGCCCGCCGAGCAGGATCGCCGAGAGCCCGCTCGCCGTTGCGCGGCGCGCTGCCGCACTCAGGCGCTCTCGTCTGCGCGCGCGCCGACGACTCGTCACGTTCGTGCTGATCATTGGTCCCCCCGGATCCGACAGCTCGTGTTGTCGACGCACAACAATGTCACGTCAACTTTCCAGTCAGAGGTTAGCGCGAATCGACAGGTGGGCGCACCACCCTGTCGCCCCTCGATCGGGGCACATGGGACTGTCCAGGGGCGGCGCCCTTCAGGCGCAGGAGAGCAGGGACAGCAGAATCAGTGCTCGGCGAACGGCCCGGCGGGCGCATCCACCGCATGATCATCCCAGCGGCCGTACACGAGCTCCGTGTTGGAGCAGATCTGCGCGGCCAGCATCGACACCTCGGTCTCCAGGTGCGCCGCCATCGCGCGCACCGTGTGCGGCAGCAGGTAGGGCGCGTTCGGCCGGCCTCGCACCGGAGTCGGGGTGAGGTAGGGGGCGTCGGTCTCCACGAGGATGCGCGAACGCGGCATCACCTCGAGCGCATCGCGCAGAGCGGGGGCGTTCTTGAACGTCACCGTGCCCGCGAAGGAGGCATACCATCCGCGCTCCGCGATGAGCTCGGCGAAAGCGGCATCACCCGAGAAGCAGTGGAAGACGACCACCTCGGGCGCACCCACGCGGTCGAGAGTCTCCACCACCTCACGGTGCGCATCGCGGTCATGGATCTGCAGCGCGAGTCCGTGGCGCTTCGCGATCTCGATGTGCGCCTCGAACGAGCGGTACTGCGCATCGATGCCCGCCTGCCCCTCGGTGCGGAAGAAATCGAGACCCGTCTCGCCGACCGCGCGCACCCGGGGGCGCCCCGCCAGCTCGTCGATGCCCGCGAGATGGTCATCGAGCAGACCGTCACGCGCCAGGTCCGGGGCGTCGTTCGGATGCAGCGCCACCGCAGCGAGAACGCGCGGCTCGACCGCCGCCACCTCCGCGCTCCACCGCGACGTCGCCAGATCCGTACCCACCTGCACGACACCCTTCACCCCCACGCTCGACGCGCGGTCCAGGTGCTCGCGGTAGTCGAGCGGCTCATCCGAATCCGCCATCTCCAGGTGCGTGTGGTTGTCGTACACCGAGACCACAAGCGCTTCAGGGAGCGGCGGATAGGTGCGCGGCTTCTCGTCGGAAGCGGCGCGGGTGCGGATGAAGGGGTCGGTCACGCGGCTCCCGTGGCTTCGTCGATGCGCGGGAAGAGCGCCTCGAGCGGCGAGATCGTGGTGCCCGCGGGAAGCTGACCCCAGGCGCCCGCCTCGCGCAGCGGCTGCGCGTCGAGAGCACCGAGCGCCTGCTCGCCCCCGAGCGCCGCCCACAGCTTCGCGGTCGCCTTCGGGGTGACCGGGTTCAGCAGCACGGCGAGAGCGCGCAGGCCCTCCGCGGTCGTGTAGAGCACCGTGCCGAGGCGCTCGCGTGTGTCCTCGCTCTTCGCGAGCACCCACGGCTCCTGCTCGGTGATGTAGCCGTTGAGGGCGTCGACGATCGTCCAGATGTGGGCGATCGCGTCGTCGATGGCGAACTTCTCGATCGCGGCATCCGCGTTCGTCACCGCGTTCGCCACGACCTGCTGGATGGCGAGGTCGGCGTCCGTGTACTCCCCCGGGGCGGGCAGCACACCGTCGTAGTACTTGCCGATCATCGCCACCACACGCGACGCGAGGTTGCCGAAGCCGTTGGCGAGCTCGGCCTGGTAGCGGGCCGACAGGTCCTCCCATGAGAACGAGCCGTCCTGTCCGAAGCGGATCGCGCTCATGAAGTAATAGCGGAACGCATCCGAGCCGAACGTGTCGGTGATCTGGTTCGGGGCGATGCCGGTGAGCTTCGACTTCGACATCTTCTCGCCGCCGACGAGCAGCCAGCCGTGACCGAACACCTTGCGCGGCACCGGAAGCCCGGCCGCCATGAGCATCGCGGGCCAGATGACGGCGTGGAAGCGGGCGATGTCCTTGCCGACCAGGTTCACGCCAGGCCAGCGGCGCGCGAACGTCTCGTCGTCCGAGCCGTAGCCGGTGGCGGAGATGTAGTTGAGGAGCGCGTCGAACCACACGTACACGACGTGCGTGTCATCCCACGGCACCTTGATGCCCCAGTCGAAGCTGGAACGCGAGATCGACAGATCCGAGAGGCCCTGCTTCACGAACTGCACGATCTCGTTGCGCACGCTGTCGGGCTGGATGAAGTCGGGCTGGTTCTCATACAGGTCCAGCAGCTGCTGCTCGAACTGGCTCATGCGGAAGAAGTAGTTCTTCTCGCGCAGGATCTCGACAGGACGCGAGTGGATGCGGCACACGAGCTGGCCGGCGTAGTCGCCCACCTCGGTGAGCTCGAGGTCGTCGA
>JAEYUT010000291.1 GCA_023432305.1 Actinomycetes bacterium | reverse complement strand
GTCAGGAACTCGCCAAGGTCGAGCCCTCGGAGGTCGCCGCATGACCGAGTCGTCGCAACGTCCCGTCCTCGTCGTCGACTTCGGCGCCCAGTACGCGCAGCTCATCGCGCGACGCGTGCGCGAAGCCGGCGTCTACAGCGAGATCGTGCCGCACACGATCAGCGCCGACGAGGTGGCAGAGAAGAACCCCGTGGGCATCGTCCTCTCCGGCGGACCGTCGAGCGTCTACGAGGAGGGCTCCCCCTCTCTCGACGCCGGCATCCTCGAGCTCGGGATCCCCACCTTCGGCATCTGCTACGGCTTCCAGGTGATGGCGCAGCAGCTCGGCGGAGAGGTCGCGAAGACCGGGTCGCGCGAATACGGCGCCACCGAGGTGCGCGTGGCCGAGCGCGGATCGCTGCTCACCGAGCAGCCCACGACCCAGATCACCTGGATGAGCCACGGCGACTCCGTCGTGAAGGCGCCCGAGGGCTTCACCGTTCTCGCCTCGAGCGACGTCACCCCCGTCGCCGCGTTCGCCAACGACGAGCTGAAGCTCTACGGCGTGCAGTGGCACCCCGAGGTGAAGCACTCCGTGCACGGGCAGGCCGTTCTCGAGAACTTCCTGCACCGCGCTGCCGGCATCCCCGCCGACTGGAACTCGGGCAACGTCATCGCCGAGCAGGTCGAGCGCATCAGGAACCAGATCGGCTCGGGCCGCGTCATCTGCGGACTCTCTGGCGGCGTCGACTCGGCCGTCGCGGCCGCGCTCGTGCACAAGGCCGTCGGCGACCAGCTCGTGTGCGTGTTCGTCGACCATGGTCTGCTGCGTGCGGGCGAGCGCGAGCAGGTCGAGAAGGACTACGTGGAGGCCACGGGCATCCGCCTGGTCACGGTGGATGCGCGCGAGCGCTTCCTCAGCGCGCTCGCCGGCGTCACCGACCCCGAGACCAAGCGCAAGATCATCGGCCGCGAATTCATCCGCACCTTCGAGCAGGCGCAGGCCGAGCTCGTGGCGGAGTTCGCCGCCGAGGGCGACCCCATCCGCTTCCTCGTGCAGGGCACCCTGTACCCGGATGTCGTGGAGTCGGGCGGCGGCACCGGCACCGCCAACATCAAGTCGCACCATAACGTGGGCGGCCTGCCTGAGGATCTGCAGTTCGAGCTCGTGGAGCCGCTGCGCACCCTCTTCAAGGACGAGGTGCGCGCCATCGGTCGGGAGCTGGGTCTGCCCGAGGCGATCGTCGCCCGCCACCCGTTCCCTGGCCCCGGCCTCGGCATCCGCATCATCGGAGAGGTCACCGAGGAGCGCCTCGAGACGCTCCGCGCCGCCGACCTGATCGTGCGCGAGGAGCTCACGGCGGCGGGTCTCGACGCCGAGATCTGGCAGTGCCCCGTGGTGCTCCTCGCGGATGTCCGTTCGGTGGGCGTGCAGGGTGACGGCCGCACCTACGGCCACCCGATCGTGCTGCGCCCCGTCTCGAGCGAGGACGCCATGACCGCCGACTGGACGCGCCTGCCGTACGACTTCCTGGCGCGCGTCTCCAACCGCATCACCAACGAGGTGGCGGATGTGAACCGCGTCGTGCTCGACGTCACGTCGAAGCCCCCGGGGACCATCGAGTGGGAGTGATCCCGCATAGCGGCGAAGGTCATTTCTGACCTTCGCGCGGGATCACTCCGCGGGCGTCTCGCCCGCGGGCCGCACGCAAGGGCGAGGCTGCGGCCTCGCCCTTCGTCGTAGCCGCTTCTGCTCAGCGAGCGGCTGAGTCTCCGCCGTGAGGGGGAGGCGCGTGTCGGAGGTCGGTGCGAGACTCGACCGGTGAACGATTCCACCACCACCCCCCGCGCGTGGAAGCGCGACACGACCATCTTCCTGAGCGGGCAGACCGTCTCGCTGTTCGGGTCGATGCTCGTGCAGTACGCCATCATGTGGCACCTCACGCTCGAGACGAAGTCGGGCGTCGTGCTCACCCTGTCCGCCGTGTTCGGCATGCTGCCGCAGGCGATCGTGTCGATCTTCGGCGGAGTGTGGGCGGACCGCCTCAACCGCAAGTGGCTCATCGTGCTCGCGGATGGGGCGATCGCGGTCACGACCGTCATGCTCGCACTGTTCATGATGTTCGGCTACACGGAGCTGTGGCTCATCTTCCTGACGCTCGCGATCCGCTCGACAGGGGCCGGCATCCAGAGCCCCGCGGTGATGGCGCTCATCCCGCAGCTCGTGCCCACCGATCAGCTGCTGCGGGTCAACGGCATCTTCCAGTCGATCCAGTCGGCGATGATGCTCATCGCGCCGGCCGCCGCGGCGGGGATCTACGCGTCGGCGTCGATCATCGCGATCTTCTGGGTGGATGTGGTGACGGCGATCATCGGCATCGGCTTCCTGCTGATGATCACGGTGCCGACGGTGCGCACCGAGATCACCTCCGGCTACTTCACCGATCTCGCGAAGGGCGTGAGGTACACGTTCACCCACCGGTTCGTGCGCTGGATCATGGTGGTGTTCGCCGCCGTGTTCGTGCTGACGGTCGCGCCGTCGATGCTCACCCCGCTCATGGTGGTGCGCGAGTTCGGCGGCGAGGTGTGGAAGCTCACCGTGAACGAGCTCGCGTTCAGTGTGGGCATGCTCGCGGGCGGCATCCTGATCGCCGTGTGGGGCGGCCTCAAGAACCGCGTCTACATGATCCTCGGCTCGTCGGTGCTGTTCGGTGCGCTCACTCTCGCCCTCGGGCTCTCGACCGACATGTGGCTGTTCTTCGGCTTCATGCTGCTCGTGGGCCTCGCTGTTCCGTTCTTCTCCACCCCCTCGACGACGCTGCTGCAGGAGCGCGTGGAGCCCGAGTATCAGGGTCGCGTGTTCGGGTTCGTGGGGGTCGTGATGGCGACGGCGATGCCGGTGGGCATGGTCGTGTTCGGGCCGCTCGCGGATGTGGTGCCGGTGCAGTGGGTGCTCATCGGCGCCGGAATCCTGACGTTCGTGGTGGTGGTGATCGCCGCCCTGATCCCCGCCGGTCGGCACGCGATCGCGATCGGCGCCGAGACACCGCCCGAGCCCACCGACGGCAGCGACGTGGAGGACGCGATCGGTGAGGCGGGGGACGCCGCACTGCACGGCGCCGATGCGCCCATCGAGGACGCCGGGCAGCTCGACCCGAGCAGCCGCCCGCACGGCGAGTGACGCGCCCCGATCAGGGGACTGCCCGCCGTGGGAGCCGCGCCATACGCTTCAGACATGCAGATGAGCCGGGTTCGCGAGCGCGCGTGGGCCCTCATCGACGACGCGGGAACCTCGTCGCCGACACCGCTGTTCATCGCCTTCGTGACCACTCTCGCTCTCGCCGCGCTGTTCGCGTACCGAGGCGGGCCGTCGACGAACGCCACCCTCGACTTCCTGGTGCTCGCGGCGACGGTGTCGGTGGCCGTTCTCGGAGCTTTCGGCGGTCTCGTGCTGTGGTCGACGCGTGCAGGGCATCGCGCTGCGAACCTCGCCGCAGTGCGCCCGGGGGCGGTCGTCGCCCGCAGCACCCGTGCCGCGGGGCTGCAGCGCGCGATGCGCACGCTGCCCAACCGGCCGCCCTTCGTGCCCCTCGGGCTCACGCTCCTCGCCGACGACACGGGCGTCGAACTGTGGGCGGGGTCCGCTGAGCACCCGCTGCGGCTGGGGCGTGCGCCGTGGGAGGCCGTCGCCGATGTCCGCGTGACGCACGTGACCCGCTGGGGCCGGGCCGCAGACGGCATCAGCGTCTCGATCCGCGGCGGAGAGCACGGCTCGACGGTGGAGCTGCCGTTCGCCCTCGTCGGGTCAGGGCTCGCCGGACTCTTCACCCCGCCGCGCGAAGAGCTCGACGCGCTCGTCGTCGAGCTGGAGCGGCGTCGCCTGGCGTCGCACGCGACGCTCTGATCGCGCTCAGCTGAGGCGCGCGCGGCGCTCGACCATGAGGCGCGCCATGAGACCTGCGAGCCACGCACACAGAACCATGGTGGCGAACACCGCGGCGACCGCGGGCAGCATCCGCGAGTAGTCGTGCTCGAACATCCCGCCCGTGATGAGTGCGACGGCGATCACCGGGATGACGGTGATCACGGTGATCGCGGGGCGGTGCCGCACCAGCAGCCAGCACAGGTACGGGATCGCGAGCACGAACACGAACCGCGGGCCCGCGAGGAGCAGGAACGAGCCGAGCATCGACAGCGGCAGGGCGACCAGTCGCCGCCAGCCCGCGGACGGCGCGACCCACCATCCGATCGCGTGGGCGGCGGCCCCCATCGCGAGCGCCCACAGGGCGACGTCGTTCGAGCCGGCGATCACCGTTCCGCCGCCGACTACCAGCCAGCCCGCCGCCCACCAGCGGGTCGCCGCGTCGCCCCACCGCAGGGGGACGAGCGGCGCGGGATCGGGGGAGCCGGACGTCGTTCGGGTTCGCGATGTCATCCGCGTCAGCGTATAGCGCTGTGCGAGGTCCTATCGTTGTGGGGTGGGTGTGGTGGAGCAGAAGCCGTGGGTCATCGGGCACCGGGGAGCCAGCGGCTACCGCCCCGAGCACACGCGTGCGGCCTACGAGCTCGCGTTCGCGCTCGGTGCCGATGCGGTGGAGCCCGATATCGTCGCGACGCGCGACGGGGTGCTCGTGCTGCGCCATGAGAACGAGATCTCGGGCACGACGGATGTGGCCCAGCGTCCGGAGTTCGCCGACCGTCGCGCGACGAAGCGCATCGACGGCGAGAGCCTCACCGGCTGGTTCACCGAGGATTTCACGTGGGATGAGTTGTCGACGCTGCGTGCGCGCGAGCGCCTGCCGAAGACCCGGCCGCATTCGATGACGTTCGATGGACGCTACCCGATCATGCGTCTCGACGACCTGCTCGACCTCATCGCCGACGCCTCGGAGCGGCTCCGACGCCCCCTCGGGCTCGTCGCCGAGGTGAAGCACGCGACCTACTTCGATTCGATCGGCCTGCCTCTCGGAGAGCTCATCGCGGATACGCTGCGCGGTTTCGACGGACCGCTCGTCGTGGAGAGCTTCGAGGAGACGGTGCTCGGCGAGATCCGCGAGCGCGACGTCGATGCTCGGTTCGTCTACCTGCTCGAGGCGAAGGGCACGGCCCCCGACCTCGTGGCGCGGTATGGCGCATCCGCTCCCGACTACAGCTCCCAGCTGGATGACCTGGGTCTCGTGGAGCTCGCCGGGCGCGTTGACGGCGTCAGCGTCGACAAGTCGCGCCTGCTGAAGCCGGATGTGCGGGCGGGCGTGGAGCTCGTGGAGCGCGCCCATCGCGCAGGCCTTCTGGTGTACACCTGGACCCTGCGCCCCGAGAACCGCTTCCTCGTGGAGGAGAACCGCCACGGGGCGGGGCAGGCGGCGTGGGGTCGGTGGCGGCAGGAGTTCGAGGCCGTCTTCGCGACAGGTCTCGACGGCGTGTTCGCCGACCACCCGGATCTCGCGGTCGCGGTGCGCGACGGACTCTGACGGGCGCGCGCTCACACGACGCGGCGCACCTGTGGGACACGTGCCCCTGGTTTCCGGGACGCGGGACACGGCAGTCTGAAGCTGACAGATCCGCATGATGCGGAAGGATGCAGCTATGGGCGGCCAGGCAGACGCGGTCTCGTCGCGCATGCGCGTGGCAGATCGTCTGCCGTCGCGCCTGCGCGCGGGGCTCGTGATCGTGGGAGCTTCGTGGGGTCTCGCTGTCGCAGCGGTTGTGATCGCCGCTCTCGCCGGGCCGCCCTACAACGTGCCCGGCGACTTCCTGATCCTCTACCTGGGGTACGCCGTCGTGTGGGGGCCGGTGGCGGCGCTCTTCGCCGGGCGCTCGCTCACCGGACTCGCGACGATCGCGGCGGCGCAGTCGATCGGTGCGGGCCTCGGAGCGGTGCTCATCGCGCTGGCGCGGGTGGACATCGGACATCCGGGGGCGCAGGGGTTCCTTCTGCACGTCGCCGATCGTCCGGGCATTCCGGGCGCTCTCGCGAGTCTGGCGGTGCTGCCTGTGCTGCTGACGACGCGGCGGCTGTCGCAGCCAGAACGGATCTTCATCGCAGCCGGCGTCACGGCAGCGACCATTCCCGCCCTGCTCGCGCCGCTGCGACAGCGTGCCGAGCTGACCCTGCCCAACCCCATCGCCGCAGATCCGAGCTGGCAGCCGGTGCTGATGACCGTCATCGTCGCATCCTTCACGGTGGCGGTGATCTGCGGTGTGGTGAGTCTCGTGATCGCCCTGCGGCGATGGCTGTGGGGCCCGGTCGATGATCGCCGCGGCCAGGGATGGGTCGTCCTCGGGCAGTCGATGCTCGTGCTGTTCGCCTCGCCCATCTATCTGCCGGTGCTTCCGGAGTGGTCGGCGGCGGTTGATCGCGTATCGCCGCTCACCCCTTTCGCGGCGCTGCTGTTCATGCCGGCGGTCGCGGTGCTCGTCTCGATGCGGCGGCGACCCGGCTGGGAGGTCGCGGTCAACCGGGCAGTCGTCAACGTGCTCCTGATGCTGGGCTTCATCGCGACCTACTCGACGATCGCTACGACGGTCGCCCTCACCCTGCCCGTCGCCCCGCTCATCGCGGGCGTCCTCGGGGTTGCGGTGCTCGTGCTGGTGATCGACCCGGGTCGGCGATGGATTCAGGCGCGGGTCGACGCCCTCATCTTCGGCGATGCCGCCGACCCCGCCCAGCTGATCCGGCGGCTCGGCGAGCACCTGCCCCGTGAGGAGCCGGGAGGCGAGCTGCAGGTTCTCGCTGACGAGCTGCGCGACGCACTGCGCCTGGCACGACTCGAGCTGCGTCCCGCGGATCCCGGTGCCGCGTGCGCGGGGTCGGGCGAGGGTGGCGGCCCGGCCGCCTGGATCCCGCTGAGGTCGTCGGAGGGCGATGCCGGCTGGATCATCGCCGCGGCCCCCGGGTACCAGCGGGTCGACCGGCGCACCCTGCAGGTGCTGGAGCGCGTCTCGGGGGCCGTCGCGATCACGATGCGTCTCGCCGAGGTGACCCGCGAGACGCTCGCCGCCGGCGAGCGCGTGCGCGAGGTTGGGGCGGAGGAGCGCAGGATGGTCGCTCGTGAACTCGAGGAGGGGCTGGGGCCGGGTCTCGCGCGCAGCGTCGAGCGGCTCGAGCGTGTGCCCGCCCTCGTGATCTCGGGCTCGAGGGAGACGGGCGCGGAGCTCGACGGGGTGCGGGCGGAGCTCGCCGAGCGCACGCGCGAGGTGCGCGACCTCGCGCGCACCCTGCTGCCGGGCGCTCTCGACTCCGGCGACGTCGATCAGGCGCTGCAGGAGCTCGCGGAGCGGTTCTCGAGTGCGCGCCTCGATGTGGCTGTGGAGGGGGTGCTCGGCGACGCGGTGCACGAAGGCCGCGAGGCCGCCGTGCACCATCTCGTGGCTGAGCTCGTGCTGCTCGCTCGTCGAGCACCGGGGGCGCGCCGTGCGCGCATCCGCATCACCGTCGACCGGCGCAGCGTGCACATCATGCTCATGCTCGACACGGCCGAGCGTGCGCAGGATGAGGCGCCGATCGTCGCCTCCATCCACGACCGTGCGGTCGAACTCGGCGGTCAGCTGCGTGACGCCGTCGGCGAGGACTCGCGCTCGCTCGCCGTGGAGCTTCCGCGATGACGGCGCGGCGCGCACTCGCCGCGTTCGTGCTCGCGGCGTCCTGGCTGCCCGCGCTTGCATCGATCGTGATCGTGTGGATGTTCGAGCTTCCCGAGAAGCCCATCCCCGGGGCGTTCCTGTCGGCCTCGCCCCCTGAGCTGCAGTCGCGATTCGATGAGATCGGTGTGACGGTGGCGCTCATCTACGGAGCGCTCGCGGCAGCGCTCATCCTGTGGCGCCCGCAGCCGGTGGTGAGCGTCATCGTGGTCCACGCGATCGGATCCGGCATCGCGGCACTCGGGGTCCAGTGGGGGCTGCTGGGGCTGGTTGTGCCCGAGCTGCCCGCGTGGGGTCTGCTCGCGCACGCCGCCGGGTGGGGGTATGTGCCGGGCACCGTCGCGACGATGTTCGTACCCGTGCTCGTTCTGCGCCCGCATCCCGGCAGAGGTGCCCGACTCATCATCGGCACCGGGATCGGGATCGCGGTGATCGTCTTCCTCGCGGCGCTCGTGCACCAGATCCCCGAGCTCGAGATGGGCGCGACACCCCGCAACCCGTTCGCGATCGGCTCGCCGGCTCTGCAGGACGCGCTGCCGTGGGTGTACGGCATCGGTGCCGCGCTCGCGGTCGCTCTTTCGGCCGGGGTCGCCGTGTGGGTCGTGCGTGAGTGGCGACGTGCTCGGGTCGGACGACGTGCTCGGGTCGGATGGCTCGCCGTCGGACACAGCGTGCTCACCGTCTCGTACCTGGTGCTCGTCATCCCCGCGTCTGCCGGCATCCCCCCGCTCGTCTGGACGTTCGGGATGATCGCCCCCGTCGTGGGGCAGCTGCTGTATCCGTCGGCGACGCTCGTTCTCGCCCTCGGTGGTCGGATGCGTGGGCTCGAGGCGATCGTCTCGCGTGTGCTGCTGTCGACGATCCTCGCGGTCGCCGCTGTGACCGTCTACATGGTGGTGGGTGAAGCGCTCGCCGTGGTTCCCTCGCTCGATCCCGTCAGCATCGGCATCATCTCGGCTGCTCTCATCGCGTTCGCTGTGCAGCCCGCGCGGCGGCGGATCGCTCAGGGCGTCGACCGGCTCGTGTACGGGCCCGACGGCGACCCGGCAGGCCTTCTGCAGCGGCTCGGCGAGCGGGTGCGGGAGTTTGAGTCGGGGGCGGAGGGAATCGCGGGTCTCGCGCAGGCGCTGCGCGCCGCGCTCAGCGTCGGATCGGTCGAAATCACCTCGGACGAACTCGGAATGCTCGGTTCCGATGGTGCGGTGACGGCTGGCGAGGAGCTTCGCGTCGACCTGCGGGCTGGCGGTGATCGCATCGGCGAGATCCGCGTCGTCGGGAGGCCTGGGGCGCGCATCGCCCGGGCCGCGGCGCGTGACGTGGAGGGGCTCGCAGGAATCGTGGCGACGGCAGTGGGGCTCGCAGGTGCCAGTGCGCGGCTCGCCGAGGCGCGATCTGCGCTCGTCGCCGCCCGTCAGGACGAACGGCGCGCGCTGCGGCGGGAGCTGCACGATGGCATCGGGCCCGCGCTCGCCGGGGTGGGCTTCGGTCTCGCTGCGGTCGACAATCTGCGGCGCACCGACCCTGCGGCGGCTCATGCGCTCGCCGAACGGCTCGCCGCCGATCTGCGGGCCCAGCTCGTCGAGGTGCGGCGTCTCGCGCGGAGCGTGCGGCAGGCGCAACGGCTCTTCGAGCTGTCCGTCGAGCTGCATGAGCTCGCCGCCGACTTCGCCGGATCCGGCACCGATGTCGTCGTGGATGCGCCGGCGGCCTGGCGCGTGCCGCCCGAGGCGATCCGTCCGTTCTTCCTCATCGCCGGCGAGGCAGTGCACAATGCCGTGCGTCACGCCCGCGCGCGCACGGTGCGCATCGAGGTCGTCGAGCGGGGAGCCGACGCCGTCGTTCTCACGGTGAGCGATGACGGCTCGGGGTTCGACCCTCGCTCGGCATCGGGCGGAGTGGGCCTCGCCTCGATGCGCGAGCACGCGCACGAGATAGGCGCCCACTTCATCCTGGACTCAGGCCCCGGCGGCACCGTCGTGGCTGTCGAAGTGCCGCTGCCGACGCGGACGACCGCCCTCGAGAAGGAATTCGCATGACCGAGCCCACGCCCATCCGCGTCGTCGTCGTCGACGACCACCCGCTCTTCCGCATCGGGATCATCTCGCTCCTCGAGACCCTGGAGGGCGTCGATGTGGTCGGTTCGGCCGAGACCGCTGACGAGGCGGTCGAGACGGTGGCCGCGTCGATGCCGCACGTGGTGCTCATGGACCTCGACCTCGCCGCAGGAACCTCAGGCATCGACGCCACCCGCCGCATCACGCGCGACAACCCGGAGGTCGGGGTGCTCGTGCTCACGATGCTCGGCGACGACGAGTCGCTGTTCGCGGCGGTGCGCTCCGGGGCCCGCGGCTACCTGCTGAAGACGGCAGCGCCCGCGGAGGTGCACCGGGCCATCCACGCGGTCGCCGACGGCGACATGCTGCTGGGCGCTGATGTGGCGCGCCGTGCCGTCTCGTATCTCACCGACGCGAAGCGCGCGGGAGGCTACCCGTACCCCGAGCTCACCGACCGCGAGCGCGAGGTGCTCGAGCTCGTCGCCCGCGGCCAGGACAACGCCACGATCGCGCGCACTCTCGTGCTCACCGGCAAGACAGTGCGCAACTACGTCTACAGCATCGCCTCGAAGCTCGGTGCCTCGGACCGCAGCTCGCTCATCGTGATGGCGCGCGAGGTGCGGATCGGCGTCGACGAGACCCACTGACGGCCCGATCCCGATGGGGCGGCTGTCCCAGTGGCGTCCTCGCCAGGGCGTCCGACGAATCGAGGACGCGGGACTCTGACGGCCAGGCCGTCGGTCACGGAAATCTCGGCTCCCGGTGCATGAGCACCAGAGCTGAGAGGACCCGACCATGTTCCCCATCCGTGCGCGGCACACCGCCGCCCTGGGCGTCGCCGCCGCGACGCTCCTGACCTCCGGGTTCGTCGTGCCGGCGGCATTCGCCGAGCCGGACGTCCACGACGACACCATCGCGTCGATTGTCCCCATGGACGAGGGCTCGCACGACGAGACCCAGGCGGCCGACGAGATCGCACCCGATGTCGACCCGATCGCCGATGGCGCCCCTGCACCGTCAGAGCCCGAGGCGGACGCGGGTGCTCCCGAGGCGCCGGCGGCAGCCGCACTGGCTGCGCCTCCTGCCGGGTCCGCGTCCCTCTCGGGCGGCCCGACGATCCCCTCGGGCGATGCGATGACGCTCGTCGCGGATGTCGAGGCCAGCACCTCGATCATCTTCGTCGCGCTGGGCGACGAGCTCTCGGTGCGGATCGCGAGCGGCGAGCAGGTGATCGCCAACCAGACCTCGGTCGATGGCCGGGTGCGTTTCCTCGATTACGCGGCCGACATCCCCGCGGGTCCTCTCACCATCACGATCGTCAACCTGGGCGACACCCGCGTCGTGCCGTTCGGGTTCGGGTCCGCGCGCGAGGGGGTCTCGCTCGGCATGTCGACGGCGACGGGGCTTCCGCGGGTGGCGACGCACGTCGCGCCCGTGGTCGACGGTGTCGCCCGGCGCGACTACACGGCCGAATCCCGGCTCATCCTGCCCTCGGGGGAGGTGCTCACGCAGAGCATGGTGCCGGTGGGAGGCACCTCGCACCGATCGAATGCGAGCTTCGATGAGCTGCCCGTCGGCGACTACGTCGTCGAGAACCGGGTCACGATCGACGGCATCACGCGCTCATGGGCATCGATCGCGAGCGTCGCACCTGTCGACGAGACGCCACCGGTGGTCACGATGGTGCCGGATCGCTCGTCGAACGCGAACGGCTGGTACCGCGGTTTCGTGGTCGCGAACATCTCCGCATCCGATCCGGAGTCGTCGGTGCAGACCGTGCACGTGTCGGTCGACGGCGGCGCGTACACGACGCACTATCGGACCTCGGTCGATGTGCTCGTCGAGACCGAGGGCGTGCACGAGCTGAGCTACTACGCCACCAACTACCAGGGGCTTCAGAGCAGCCCGGCGACGCGCCTCATCCGCGTCGACACGACCAGCCCGCTCGAGCCCGCCATCACCGGGCTCGAGGATGGCGCCGAGGTGCTGCACGGCGCTGAGGTGATCGTCGAGTACACCTGCGACGACGCGCTCTCCGGGGTGCGCGAGGCGGACTGCATCGGGACCGCTCCCTCGGGCTCCGCGCTCGACACCACGACGCCCGGCACGCACACCTTCGAGGTCGTCGCGACCGACCGCGCGGGCAACATCACGCGTGCCTCACGCAGCTACGTGGTATCCGAGCCCGACACGGCTGCCCCCGTCGTCGAGGTGACGCACCCCGCGATCCCCGCAAGCGGATGGTTCACCGAGCCGGTGACCGTGCGGATCACCGCGACCGACGGCCACAGCGGCGTCCGCGAGATCAACTGGGAGGTCGCCGTTCCGGGCGGCATGCGCTCCGGCACGAGTCGGGGCGGAGTCGCCGAACTCCTCATCGAGGACACCGGCGAGCACACGGTGTCGTTCTGGGCTGTCGATGAGGCGGGCAACCGCACCGAGTCGCAGAGCATCTCGCTGAGCGTCGACGTCGATGCGCCCACGGTCGACATCGTCCGCCCCGCGGACGGAGCGGCATCCATCCTCCCGAACGGCGATTTCGAGCTGGGCGAGCGGATCGGCGTGCAGTACTCCTGCGATGATCACGGATCCGGCATCGCCTCGTGCGAGGGGCCCACGTTCGACGGCGGCCTGCTCGACACCTCGCGCATCGGCACGCACGAGTTCACGGTGGTCGCGACCGATGTCGCCGGCAATCGCACCGAGCGCACCGTGACCTACGTCGTGGCGGCCGCAGCCGTCCCCGCCGCGGGCCCCGTCCTCGCGTTCACCGGCATCGAGACGCTGCTTCCCGGATTGCTCCTCGTCGCCTTCCTCTTCGGCGCGAGCGCGCTCATGCTCACGCTGCGCAGCCGCGGCGTCCGCTGACGCGACGCCGCACACGCCCGGACGAGGAAGGGCACGGGGCTACCTCGTCCGGGCACACGCCCTCACCACAGCCCCGAGAATCCGACACGAAAGAAGACACCCATGTCCACCACCACCCGGCGCGGCACCGCCGCGCTCGTCCCCCTCGCGACGGCCGCCGTCGCCCTCACCGGCTGCGGGCTCATCCCTGCAGCGGAGGCCGACGGCGCCTCCGGAGCCGTCGGCTTCGACCAGGTGCAGCAGGCCGTCATCCAGCTGGAAGCGCGAGGCACCTTCGTCGATCCCGAGTACGGCGGCTATGAAGCAGCCGGCAACGGATCCGGCTTCATCATCTCGGCGGACGGCCTCGCGATCACCAACAACCACGTGGTCGTCGGGGCGGGAACGCTCGATGTGTGGCGCGGCGGCGACCAGAGCGACACCCTCGACGCGCGCGTGCTGGGGG
>JAEYUT010000152.1 GCA_023432305.1 Actinomycetes bacterium | reverse complement strand
GAGGGCGACGTCGACGACACGTCCGGCGGGCACGTCGACGCGGAACGACGTGCCGAAGCCGTCTGCTCCCGCCGGGCGCACACTGATCTCGACGTCGGCATCCGCGGAGCCGACGTTTCCGATGCGTGCGATCGCATCGAGGTCCTCGTGGTCGAGGCGCCCGAGCGCGCCGCTCACGCCGGCGGTGTCAGCCAGACGCACTCCCGGTACGACGACACGCGTCGCGGGGGCTGCGCTGGGGCCGACGATGTCCACCCCGCCAGGGTCGAGGACGCGGATCACCGAGGTCTGCAGTGTCGCGGCGATCTGCCCGCCGCGTGCCGTGACGCGCACGATCGGCGAGGTGAGCTCCGGCGCGTACCCGGTGAGCGGGACGATGCGCTGACTTCCGGGCGGGACGCGGAGTCCGGACATTCCCGGCGCGGTGATCGCGCCGTCCTCTCCCCAGAGCTGGATGGTGACGTCGGCGGGGACCTCGGTGGGATTGGTCAGCACGAGGAGCGTGGTGCGTCCCGTGGCGTTCGCACCGCCGACGAGCCACGCGCTGCTGGCGGGTTCGATGCAGGAGGCGACGGCGAGTCCTTCGAGTCCGTCGCCTCCGGAGGCGACCTGGGACTGCGTGCCCGCGAGCGCCGCGTCGGCGGCTGCGGCGAGGGTGAGCACGACTGCGTCCCCTGCGGAGGTCTGCACCGCATCGCCGGAGATCGCCGAGGCGATGACGTCCGGCTCTCCCACCGCGAAGGTCTGGCCGGCATTCGCTCCGGTGGGGTCGCCGAGGCGCAGGAGCGGACCTGCGCAGGCGCGGATGAGGTCGGCGGGCTCGGGATCGACGGTCGTCGCGAGCGGGTCGATGCTGACGGAGGGTGCGGTCGCGAGGCCGACTCCGGCGACGAGCGCCGCCGCGAGACCGAGTCCCACAAGGCCCCGCGCGACACGGAGGGAGACCATGGCGGCCTCACGGCTGCGCGCATTCGCCGCGGAGGGAGGCGTCGAGGCGGGAGGAGCTCCCGCCTCGGGCTCCGTCGCCAGCTCGTGGTGCGCTGGCATCGCATGCTGCTCGGCGGGCTCCGCGGACACCTCCGCGGGACGCGCCTCATCCGCGGGCGTGGGGCCGTCCGCGGGCATCGGGTCGTCCTGGGACGTCGGGTCGTGCTCAGCCATCGGTGTCCTCGTCGAAGGTCGTTGCGGCAGGCTCGTCGATGAGCGACGACGTCTCCACGACACGGCGCCGACGCCGGGTCGGGATCGCGAGCAGCAGCGCGAGGAGCGCGACGATCCCCTGCACGGCGAGCACCGTCGCACCGTAGGCGCCCCGGTCGACGGGCGCGTCCGGGGTGCGCTCGAGCGCGCCGAAGGACCAGAGCGTGCCGTAGGCGCTGTCGCTCTCCGCCGCGAGGTCGGGCGATGCGTCGAGGGCGGCGACGGCGCGTTCGCGCACCGCGGTGGCCTCCTCGGTCGCGGGACTCTCGAGCGGCTCGACGAGCACGAAGCGGATCTGCTGCCGCTGCAGCTCGGGGGCGGGGTCGTACCCGCCACGCGAGGCGAGGTTGCCGGCGAGCTCGGCGAGTGCGAGGTCCTCATCGCTCGGCTGTGTGCGTCCGGCATGCAGTGCCGACTGGTCGTCGAGGGTCGCCCCGTCGCCGCGCTGCAGCATGACTCCGAGCGTGCCGTCGGGATACGGCGTCAGCACGAGCGTTCCCACGCCCGGATCCTCGGATGCGACGACCGCTGCGAGAGCCGGGAGCACGCGCCCGTCGCCGGGGTGGACGGGAGAGCTGCCGAACGCCGGTGCTGCAAGTGCGGGGATGACGGCGAGCACCGCGGCGGCGAGCGAGAGAACGCCCACGGGCCCCGCCGACCGGCCGAGCACATCGAGGGTGACCACAGCCGCCCCGACGATGCCGATCCAGTACAGGCTGAGCGGGGCACCCGCCCAGGGGCCTGCGACCTCTGGGCCGACGCTCACGATGTGCAGCTGGGTGCTGATCCAGGCGGTTGCGAGGCCGAGGGTCGCGAGGATGAGGGCCGGGATGGATCGGCGCGCCCCCGGAAGAAACAGGGCGAGCAGAGCGAGTGCGGCCAGAGGCGAGAGAAGCACGGCCGGAGCGAGGGTGCTCCAGATGCCCGGCGCGATGCCGAGCGCCGCCAGAAGCTGCTCCCAGCCCGAGACTCCCGCCTGCGGCAGCCCGATGACGAGCTCCCAGCCGCTCGGTGCGGCGGCGGGGACGACGAGACCGGGGTCGGCGAGCACAGCGAGGGGCGAGCCCTGTCGGATGGCGTCGATGATGAGCGGGGCGAAGAGCACGGCGGCGGGGATGAGCACCCCGATGATCCGCACGAAGCCGCGTGGGCGCGCCGCCGCCCACGCGATGACGGCGAGGGCGAGAGGCAGGGCGAGGATGGGCGACGCGGCTGTCACCCCCGCGAAGAGGAGCGCCGCGGCGGCGGCGGCCGTCCATGAGCGCACCGACTCGATGAGAGCCAGCAGCAGCCACGGGAGCAGGATGTGCACGAGCACCGCGCCGGGGCGTCCCTGCCCGAGCGCGATGAGGAGCATGGGTGCGAAGCTCCACAGCAGGGCTGCGATCGAGGGAGGCCACACACGCTCGCTGAGACGTGTCGCCGCCCACCAGGCACCGAGCGCGGCGAGAGGGAGAGCGAGCAGCCACAGCAGCACGATCGAGAACGACGGATCCCACCAGGTGAGGGTTCCGAGGACGGCCCACAGCACCGATGCCGGGTCCGCTGCGCCGAGGAAGGGGACGCCGATCGCGCGCTCCCCCCATCCCACGCGGCTCCACAGCTCGCCCACCGTGGGGGCGAGCGGCGCGAGCGCCCCGCCTTCCAGGTTGGTCGCGCCGATGAGCCTCCACTGGGCGATGACTCCGACGACGAGGGCGATCGCGACCACCCAGGTGCCGCCGCCGAGGAACGAGGCGCGCACGAGGTCGGGCTCGCGACCGATCCGCTCGTCATCCTTGTCGCGTTCGTGCGCGCGATGCTCACGCAGCTCCGCTCCGCGCATCCGCAGCGGGGCGAGTGCACGCCAGGAGACCTTCCGTGCCCTGGCCAGTCGCGAGCGGGCACGCCAGACCGATCCGTCGAACAGAGCGCGCACGGCGGCGCCGAGTTCACCGGGGGCGTCCCCCGGGCGCTTGGCAAGCAGGTGCCCGGCGACGCGGATGAGAGCGAGCGGCAGCAGGCTCAGCCAATGCAGGGGAAGGGCGAGCGCGGGCGCGTAGACGAGGCGGCGGTGCAGCTGCGCGCTGCGCGCCATGCGACGTCGCACGCGCATGCCGGCGGGCTTGCGCCGACCGATGTCCTCGGCTCGACGCCCGACGGCGACCTTCGCGTCGGCGACGCGCACCACGCGATGACCGGCGAGGCGCGCACGGATGCCGAGGTCGAGTCCGGCGTCTGTCGCGGGGAGTCCCGCGTCCAGTCCGCGCAGGGCGACCCAGACATCGCGGCGCACGAGAGAGCCCGCGACATCGACGGCCATCACGTCGGCGTCGCTGTCGTACTGGGCCTGGTCGAGTTCGTCGTCGACCAGGTTCACGGTCGCGCCGCTCGGCGAGATCGTGGCGCCGTACGAGCGGATGCGGGCTGTCTCCTCGGCGTCGACGAGCTTGGGACCGGCGATGACGACCGACGGGGCGAGTTCGACGGCAGCCTGAAGCGCACGCAGGGCGTCGGGCGCAGGAGCGGTGTCGGCACGCAGCAGCCACAGCCATTCGTCGGATCCCTCGCTGGGGGATGCGGCGAGGGCGCGGGCGACGGCGTCGCCGTAGGTGCCCCCCGAGGCGGTGACGACCTGGGTGACTCCCGCGGCGGCGAGGGCGTCGGGGTCGACGGTCAGGCTCGCGTCGGCGACCAGCACGAGGGCGTCGGGACGCCTACTGAGGCCGGCGAGGGCGCTGAGGGTGCCATCGAGCCAGGAAGCGCCGTCGTGGACGACGAGGATCGCAGTGACTCGGGGCATCTCTCCCACGCTAGGCGGGGCAAGGCTGTGACGTGTCCGCGACACGCGTCAGACGCGCATGCGATCCGGAATCAGGCGATGCGGCTGCGGCGGAGCTTGCGGCGCTCGCGCTCGCTGAGGCCGCCCCAGATGCCGAAGCGCTCATCGTTGGCGAGAGCGTATTCGAGGCATTCGCCGCGGACGGTGCAGCCCTGGCAGATGCGCTTCGCGTCGCGCGTCGAGCCGCCCTTCTCGGGGAAGAAGGCCTCGGGGTCGGTCTGCGCGCAGAGGGCGTCGGTCTGCCAGGCGAGCTCGTTGTCCTCATCGGGGACGGCCGAGCGGATGCCGGGCATGCCGAGTCGGACGGGATCGATGAACCAGTCCTCGGGGACGGAGGGCTGGTATTCGCTCTTCGACATCCGCCCCTCCTTCATCCGATCCGGTCGATCACTGCCCCTAATTACACCCGTGTGATTCGCTCGCGTCAAGTCGCGGAATCGTAGCGGGAGCGCCTTCGGGCGTGTCGCGACGCGCCGAGCGCGCGGGACTCGATCAGATCTCAGCTCGCGGCGGCCGTGCGGGCGGCCCATGCACTCGCGACCATGTCGTCGAGAGTGTGGCGCATGGCCCAGCCCAGGTCGCGAGCGGCGAGCTCACCCGAGGCGACGATGCGGGCAGGGTCGCCCGCGCGCCGCGGTCCGATCTCGGGCGCGAAGTCGACACCGGTGACTCGAGCCATGGCCTCCATGATCTGCTTCACGGATGCGCCGTCGCCTGAGCCGAGGTTGTAGGCAGGCGCGAGCTCGCGCCCTGCGGCGAGCGCCTGGGCGGCGGCGACGTGGGCGAGCGCCAGGTCGGCGACATGGATGTAGTCGCGCACGTTGGTGCCGTCGGGCGTCGGATAGTCGTCGCCGTTGATGCGCGGAGTGCGCCCCTCCACGAGCGCGTCGAACACGAGCGGGAAGAGGTTGTGGGGGCTCGTGTCGCAGACATCCGGATAGCCGGAGCCGACGACGTTGAAATAGCGCAGCGAGGTGTGCGCGAGCCCGGTCGCGACGCCCTGGTCGCGCAGCAGCCACTCGCCGATGAGCTTCGACTCGCCGTAGGGCGACGTGGGGTTCTTGGCGACGTCCTCGGTGACGAGGTCGACGTCGGTGTTCCCGTACACGGCAGCGGACGAGGAGAAGACGATCTTGTCGACACCCGCTTCGGCCATCGCTGCGAGCAGCACGCGGGTTCCCTCGACGTTCTGCTCATACGTGTGCAGCGGCCTCTCGACCGAGACGCCGGCGTACTTGAATCCCGCCACGTGGATGACGCCCTCGACGTCGTGCTCGCGCATCGCGGCGGCGAGCAGTCCGCGGTCGAGGATGGTCCCTTCGATGAAGGGCGTCTCCGCCGACACGAAGCTCCGGTGACCGCTTGACAGGTCGTCGACGACGACCGCGCCGAGGCCGGCCTCCTGCAGGGCGCGCACCACATGCGCACCGATGTAGCCTGCACCGCCGGTCACGAGCCATGTCATGACTCCAGCGTATCGGCGCTTCAGCGCACGCCGTGGTGCGGGACGCGGCGGTAGCCGTCGCGAGCGACGTCGACGAGCGTCGCGATGACGGCGGCAGCCGAGAGGGTGCCGAGTGTGATGAGGACGATGAACATGGCAGGAAATCTATGCATTGCGGATTTCCGCCACGAGTGGCATGATCGCCATGATTCGTCGAAAAACCGCCAAGGAGGACGCGTGCTCCAGAAGGTCGTCTGCCTCGCCATCCCCGGGATGGCGCCGTTCGAGTTCGGCGTCATCTGCGAGGTGTTCGGGATCGACCGCGGCAACGCCGGGGCCCCCGTCTTCGACTTCGCCGTCGCCGCCGCAGAGCCCGGTGAGGTGCCCCTCAGCCTCGGGTTCCCTCTCGTCATCGAGCACAGCCTCGAGATCGCCGCAGAGGCCGACCTCGTCGCCGTTCCCGCCTACGGCCTGGGCGAGCTCGACGAGCGCTACCTGGAGGTCATCCGCGCCGCCGCGGAGCGGGGCGCCTGGGTGCTGAGCGTGTGCTCAGGGGCCTTCGCTCTCGCGCGAGCCGGAGTGCTCGACGGTCGCCGGGCCACCACCCACTGGATGTACGCCGACCGCCTCGCGCGCGAGTTCCCCCAGATCGACGTCGACCCCGATGTGCTGTTCGTGCACGACGGGAACATCGTCACCGGCGCGGGCACCGCGGCGGGCATCGACGCAGCGCTCCACATCGTGCGCGAGGAGCACGGCGCCGCCGCGACCAACGTCATCGCGCGCCGGATGGTCGTCCCCCCGCAGCGCGACGGCGGGCAGTCCCAGTACATCCCCACGCCCGTTCCCGAGTGCCGCAGCGACACCTTCGCGCTCGTACTCCAGTGGATGCTCGAGAACCTCGAGCAGGAGCTCACCGTCGATCAGCTCGCCCGGCGCGCCCTCATGTCGAGCCGCACCTTCGCGCGCCGCTTCCGCGCCGAGACCGGCACCACGCCCGCGGCCTGGCTCAACCGCCAGCGCATCCTGCGCGCCCAGACCCTGCTCGAGCAGACAGACGACGGCCTCGAGCAGATCGCACAGCTCGCGGGCTTCGGCACCGCAGCCGTCATGCGGCACCACTTCCTCAAGGTGCTTCAGACCACCCCCACCGCCTACCGGCGCACCTTCGGGGCCCGCGCGGCGAGCTGAAGGCGGGGCCCCGGCGCGATCAGTCGTTCGCGACGAGCACCGCAATCCCTCGCGCCCCCGTGACGAGCGCAGCTTCGTCGAGGCCGCCGACGCAGAACGCAGCGTTCCCCGCCTCGAAGCACACAGCCGGAATGCCATAGTGCGAGATCACGGCCGAGTGGCGGGCACCATCGACCTGCACCGGCCGAGCTTCCGGGCGAGCAGCAAGCTCGGCCGCCGCCCACTCGGCACCCGGAAGCACGTCCATCCAGAACCAGTCACCCGATTCGAGCGCATAGAGTCCTGTCACGTACCCCGCACGGTGCAGCACAAGCCCACTCATGGGGTCTACGTCTTCCCCGCCCGCGCTGACACCGCCCAGCCCGAAGGCGACGGCCACGTCGGCGACGCGTTCGTCGGAGTTCCAGTTGTCAGGTGTGAACCGAACAACCGGCGGTTCGGTCCAGCCCGACGGCGGCGCCGCCGTCAACATGGCGGCGCGTTCGGCGATGCTCACGGCGACACCGCGGTAGCCCTCGAACTCGACGCCCTCTCGACTCAGCCCGACGGACGTGGCGACCCCGTTTGACGACAGCACCCCGTAGCAGTGCGATCGGAAGCAGACTGGTGCGATGTCGTTCGGGTCCTCGCTGATCTCCTGGTCCGCGAGCCGCCCGTCAGGGTCGGCGAGCAGCACGACGTCGAGAGTGGTGCCCGCATCGGCCCACTGGCATTCGAGAGCACCCATCGCGATGAAGGCGGCCTCCATGAGCCCCCCGATGGGTGCCGCTCCGCCTCGCACAGCCTCCGTCGTGATGCCGAGAGCGGCGAGCTCCGCGGGCGTCACGAGATCCTCGCACTGCACGTCGAACCAGGAAGCTCGGGGATCGAAGCGCGCGGGCCCCGGGGCCACCGTGGGCTCGGCGGCCGGTGACGGCGGCAGCGTCGCCGCCGCCTCCGGCTGCCCGTCACTCCCGGAGGCCCCGGAGAGTGCGAGCGCGCCGAGGATGATCGCACCGACGGCCGCGGCCGTTGCGACGACGGCGACGGCGACCCGCAGCCTCATCACCCGCGGTCGGCCTGAGGGGTCGTCTTCTCCAGGGTCCGCCTGGGGGACCGTCACCGGATCGTACATGTCAGGCCCTTCATTCAGGCGGAGAGATCTGTGCCGATAGCGGCGACGAGAGCGCGCGCGCCTGCGAGCAGTGCACTGCGATCCACCCCCAGATACGACTGCACGCACACGGCTGCGTCGTCGAGAAGGAAGCACACCTGACCACCCGAAGAACTCGGCAGGATGACCGCGTGGGAGGCGCCCTCGATCGTGACAGGCTCGGCGTCCGCGCGTGACGCGAGGTCCGCGGCAGCCCACGCTCCCGCAGGCAGGGACTCGATGGCGAGAGTGGCCTCGGCACTGCCGAACACAGCCAGCTGGAACCCGGCGTGCTGCCACGCCCACCACTGGAAGCCGATGTCGTCGTACCCGGCCGGCTGGAGATCAGGGATGGCGAACGCGTCGCGGACGATCGCAGCGGTGGGTTCCTCCCACCACTCGTCCCACGAGAACGCCGACCCCGGGCTCACCGGGGGCTCGCCCGGCGCCGGATCCCCCAGCGCGGCCGCGCGAGATCTGACGTGGTCGACGAGTGCTGCATACGCGACGGGGTCGGCTCCATTCGGGGCCAGGAGGTTCACTGCGACTTCACCCGCCGCGTACGTGCCCCTGCACCCGTATCCGACGCCGCAGTCGGATGAGCTGGGCTCGTTGAGCACCTCCTCGAATCCGGTTCCGGAATCGGGGACCGGGACGAGGTGAAGACTGAGGTCGAAGGTCCCGTCGTCATCGGCATCCCAGTGACAGGTCAGCACGCCGAAGGTGAGAAGCGCCGCCTCGTGCAGCCCAGCGATCGGCTGGTCGCCGACCCGGATGGGATCTGCGTCGGAGCCGAGCACCGCGGCGACCAGATCGGCAGAAGCCAGCTCGGCGCACGAGACGTCGAGCCGTCGAATCGGGCGCTGGATCGGCTCCGGCGGCGATATCGGCTCGGGAGCTGCCGACGGGTCGGACGACGGGGTCAGCGCAGGAGCGGGCGCGGCAACCGGAGGCGCGCCGGACGAGACCGCAACACCCACACCCGCGCCGATGAGCACGACGACGGCGGCAGAGCCTCCGATGAGCACGGCTCGGCGGCGCCACCACGGCGTCGGCGGAACCGGCACCACAGTCATGAGCCGACCGCCGCAGTGCAGGGGCGTCCTGGCCACGGGAGTGCGCGGTGTTCGGTGTGCATAGCCCCGATGGTAGGGCCGCCGGTGACCCCACCGAACGGAGTCGAGTATCGATCACGTCACAATGCGCGTCTGCCGAGCGCGGCGCGGCAGACGCCGTTCACCTGCCGACGGTGGCGACGAAGACCACACCCCGACCGCGGATATCGAGCATCGGCTCGTCGTCGGCGAACACAGCCATCCCGCGTGCGATTCTCGCCCCTCCCAGCGCCACATCACCCGCCGTGCACCGCCAGCGCATCCTGCGCGCGCAACAGGAGCTCGAGCAGACCGACGACGGACTCGAGCAGATCGCACGGCGCACAGGATTCGGCACCGCCTCGGTCATGCGACACCACTTTCTGAAGGTGCTGCAGACCACGCCGACGTCCCACCGACGAGCCTTTGGGTCGCGCGCGGCGGGGTGAAGGCTTCCAGGGCCCGCGATGATGTCGGGGGCGCGCTGCACGCCCCTCGTGCCGCGCGCCCGGCCCGTGGCCACTAGCGGCTCATAGCCGCAGCGATCTTGTGCGCGGAAGCGGCGAGAGCAGTCGCGTCGTTCCTGGAGTCGGTGATGCACACCGCCGTCGCCCCGACAGAGAAGCACAGCTCCGGCGAACCATCCGAGTTCAGAATCGCACCGTGGCGGGCATGGGCGATCTCGATGGGCACAGCACCGGCACGCGCCGCCAGGTCGGTCGCCGCCCACTCTCCACCGGGAAGCACCGACACCCCGATTCTCCACCGCGTCGCGAGTGCCGTATCCATAGCTGTAGCTGGCGAGATGGAATCCGGACCTCCTCCGGAGGTCCCCCGTGAACGCGCCGAAGTCGTAGCCTGCCGTCCCGAGACCCGGGACCCCGAAAGCATCCGCGACGATCTGGACGTTCTCCTCATCCCACCAGTCGGCCCACGAGATCGCGGAGTCCTCGACAGGTGGCTGGCGCACGGCACCCAGAGGGATGAGTCCTGCCGCTGCGTCGATCAGGTGGGTCGCCAGCGGCCCGAATCCCGACCTGTCGCCATCTGGCCGATGGAGGATGACGTTCACGGCGACGTTTCCGACGAGATAGTTGCCGAAGCACATGGTCGTCCCCCAGCAGTCACTTTCCACGTCGACAGTCGACGCCTATTCCCCCTCGGCGGGCGTCGGGTCGGCGAGGACGGTGACGGTGAGGTACGCGTCATCCCACGTCCCCCTCCGCCAGGAGCACGAGAGCGCCCCTGCCGCGAGGTCGGCCGCCCCGTCAATCGATGTCACGGGCCGGTCTCCCGCGCGCACGGGGTCGGCCTCCTGTCCGAGCGCAGCGGTAGCGAGACCCCCTGGCATGAGGTCCTCGCAGCTGACATCGAATTGCGACACCGGACGAGCGAGCGGGGTCACGGTCGGCTCGGGTGTCGGGCTGGGCGTCGAGCTGGGCGTCGGCGCGGGAGTCGGCGTGGTCGCAGGAGGCGACGGCTCTGCCGCCGCGATTCCCCACGCGACCGCGATGCCGCCACCCACGAGGGCCAATG
>JAEYUT010000069.1 GCA_023432305.1 Actinomycetes bacterium | reverse complement strand
GTCGTGAGCAGCACGTAGGTGGCGCGGGCGAGGTCGGCGAAGGCGGTGTCGGGCACGAACCCAGGATGCCTCATCCTGCTGTACCTCACCCACCCGTAGGCTTCGGGGATGACTGAGCTGACACGCGAGCTGTGGGAATCGTCGGAGTTCCTGCGGCGGCGGCGCGAGAACCCGTCCACGGAGCCGCTGGAGCTGCTCGAGGAGCTCGCCGATGCTGCCGCGATCGACCGTCTCGGGCGGCTGGGCGTGCGCGACCTGATTCGTCTGCGCGAGGTGCTGCTGGATGCGAAGTGGGAGCCCACCGCACGCGCGAGTGCTGATCGCGGCGAAGGCGATCCCGCCGCGGGCGCGGTCGCTCTTCTCGCATACTGGCGCGGGGAGCCGCTGCTCTCCGGGTTGGGCGACGCCGACCCGGTGTCGCAGGTGGAGCGGACGCTCGACGATGTGCGGGCGGCCGACCCGGAGGCGGTGCCGCTCATCGCGTGGGAGCTCTATGCCGCGATCGAGCCGCGCCTCACGCCGCTGCGGCTCGACCGTGTGCCGCTGCCACCCGAGCGCCTCCGCGACGCGCCGGATCCCCACGCCGTCGACGACGCCGACCGCCGCTTCGAGGAGGCGAGCGGGGCCGCCTCGGCCGAGCTGTTCGAGCGCCGTTGGCACGCTCTGCTGGACCGCATCGACGGCTCCCCCTCGCTCACCATCCCGGGCCTCGCGGACGGGCGCGCGAACATCCGCAACCGCTTCGACGCCGAGGAGGTGATCGCCCGGCACCTGGAGACTCTCGCCGCGGTGCGCGCCGCGGGGCCGGATGCCTCCGCGCCGCTGCAGCTGCTCGTGGTGCAGCTCACGCCGCCCGCCGAGGAGGCGCCGTTCGGTCTCCCGGATGCGTTCCCGTGGCGTCGCGCGGTGCCGTTCCCCGAGGGCGAGGACTCCCGCGCCGGGTGGATCTGGGCGAGCCAGGGCATCCACGACCTCACGACGCTCGAAGACGCGGTCTGGGCTGCCGTGCACGATCAGGCGGATCTGGTGCTCTTCGATCCCGGCGCTGACTGGACCTACAGCGCCTCCGGAATCGACGGCCTGCTCATCGGCGACGACGCGCTGCTGCGCCGCGTCGCCGAGCGCCTCGACCTGGACGACTCCTACATCGACGAGGTGGAGGGCTGAACGGCCGCGAGACCGCGCCCGTGTCGCGATAGGGACCCTACCGGCGCACAAGCGCGGTCTCGCGTGAGGGCGAAGCGGCGCTAGAGGCGCGTGATGATCCGCTCGCGCTGGAAGGTGCGGGCGACCGCGAGGAACACCAGCACATCCACGACCGCCAGCACCGCGACCGCGGTGAGCACGACCGGCACATCGAACAGCATGAGGCCGGTGGCCTGCGACACCACGAGTCCGATGACAGGCAGCACGATGATGACCGCGACTGACTGCGCCCCCTGCATCGTCGTGGCGCGGCCCGAGATCGCGACCGTGAGACTCGTCGCGAGGATCGCCACAAGCGGCACGAGCAGCAGGATCATGAGGATCCAGGTGGCCGTCGGGAAGAACGTGTCGCCGATCACCGGATTGCCGAGCACGTTGACGATGACCGCGTAGATCACGAACGCCGCCCACGAGACGAGCACAGCGGGGATCACCGAGACGAGCACCTTCGCGAGCACGAGCTCGCGGTTGGTGAGCGGGGTGTAGAGCAGCCCTTCGAGCGTGCGGCGCTCCTTCTCGCCGACGAAGCTCGAGCTCGCGATGACGCTCGAGAACATCACGGGCACGATGAGGAACATCGGCGCCAGGAAGTACACGATCGCCGCGTAGATGATCGTCTGCTGCTCGGTGAAGCCGGCGGGAACGATGCCGTCGGGCAGGTTGTCCAGGAACGCCCCGAGGCCGTTGACGCTCGCCATGATGGCGGGGTTGTTGCCGAGGAGGATGATCGCGATCGGGAAGATCACGGTGAACAGCAGCGGCACCACCACGAGCGGGGCGACGAGCTGCGGGTTGCGCAGGATCTCGCGCAGATCCTTCCGCACGACGGCGGCGACGCGACGACGATCGATCATGCGCGGGTTCCTTCCTGGACGACGGAGAAGTAGAGCTCTTCGATGGTGGGGGTGTGGGGCACGACAGCATCGATCGCGACGCCCCGGCCCACAAGCGCGGCGACGATGTCCGAGATGCGTCGGTCGTCCGGGAGCTCGAGGCTCACGGATCCGTCGTCGGCGATGACGGGGTCGGCGATTCCGGATGCGGCGAGCACATCGCGCGCGGCGGCGAGGTCGCCGGCGAGGGCGAGGCGCACTCGGGCGTGCGGCCAGCGCTCGGCGAGCAGATCCTCGACCTCGCCCGCGGTGACGAGGGAACCCGCCCGCAGGATGCCGAGGTGGTCGCAGAGCGTCTCGAGCCCGTGGAGCTGGTGGGTGGTGAGCACGACGGTGGTGTCGCCCGTGCGGATGAGGCCGCGCAGGTAGTCGATGAGGTCGGCGGCCGCCTCAGGGTCGAGGCCAGCGGTCGGCTCATCGAGGAACAGCAGCTCGGGCGCATGGATGACGGCGCGCGCGATGGCGACCTTCTGACGCATGCCCTTGCTGAGCTGCCCGACGAGCGAGGTGCGGCGGTCGCCGAGCCCGAGAACGTCGAGCACTTCGCGGATGCGCGTCTCGATCGTGGCCGACGTCATCCCGTACAGGGCGCCCCAGGTGCGCAGGTTCTCGTCGACGCTGAGCGATTCGTAGAGGCTCGTGTCGGTC
>JAEYUT010000024.1 GCA_023432305.1 Actinomycetes bacterium | reverse complement strand
AGATGGAGCTGCGCATCCGGGATCGGGTTGCCGCACACGGCGCAGATGCCGTAGCGCCCCTCGCGCACGCGCGCCTCAGCTCGATCGAGCTCGACGAGCTCCTGGCGGTGCTCGCGTGCGGCCCCCTCCGCCTGCTGCCACTCGAAAGTGAGCGCGAAGCCCTCGGGGTCGTGCTCCTCATCCGACCACTCGCCGCGCGCCACCCGCACGCACGAGAGCCGGCGCTCCACCGAGGCCAGCCCCTCTTCGACGACGGCTCGGCGCGCCGCGATCCAGCCGAGAGCGACCTCGGGCTCGGGCGTCATCCGATGACCCCGAGCGGGATCAGGGGCGAGAAGGATGCGGTCACGCCCACATCCAACCGTCTCAGGCGCCGAGAATCCAGGGGGCGAGCGGCGGCAGGCTGATCCAGCCCTCGGATTCCATGAAGTGCCCGCCCCCGGGAATCTCGACGACCTCTGCCGCAAGCCCTGCCACCACCGGCGGCGCGAGCGCGATGGGCACCACCGGGTCGTGATCCGAGTGGATCACGAGGCGCCGCTCGATCCGCTCGGCAAGGGATGCGAGCTCGGGCACGTTCTCGGCGAACCGGTCGAGCTCGGAGAGCCCCGGAACCGGGTCGATGAACGGCGCGACGAGCACGAGGCCGCCGAGGCGGACGCCTTCGTCGTCGGCGAAGGCGCGGCCGAGCGCACGGATCGCGGTGATGGTGCCGAGGCTGTGGCCGATGACGACGGTGTCGGAGCCGGGCGTGCCGATGGCGGCGAGCGCCGCATCCGTCCATGCGGCGGCATCCGGGTTGTCGGTGTCGGGCAGCGCGGGGATGTGCGTCTCGATGCCGTGCGGGGCGAGTTGGTCGGCCAGCCATCCGAACCAGTGCTTGCCGGGGTGGGCGGTGTAGCCGTGCAGGATGACGACGCGGCGGATGCTCATCCCCCCATCCTGGCGGACCGTCTCTCGCGCTCCCCCGCGCGCCGAGCCGTCACTTCCGACCCAACATCCGCCCTCGGACGGGTCGCAACCGACGTCTCGGCGCGCCTGTGGATGAGTGCGGGCGCGCCAGAGTGCCGGATCACATGATCGAGGAATGCCGCGACGCACCCCTCTCGAACCGGGGCTCGGCCCGTCCTTCACCGTGGCCGAGGCCCTCGCGCTCGGCCACTCCGCGTCGCGCCTGCGCGGCGGAGATCTCGAGCGCCCGTTCCGTGGCGTCCGCGTGCGACGCGACGGCGCACGGAGCGCGATCGCTGGATACGCGCCGCTGCTGCGCCCTGGTGACCGCTTCTCGGGCGTCACCGCGCTCGCGCTGTGGGGCGCGCCGCGCGCGCCCTTTCCCGTGCACGTGACCGCAGCGGCCGGGCGCACGCGCCCACGGCGCCTGGGAGTCATCGGCCACGACGGCCCGCGCGCCGAACCGGTCACGCGACACGGTCTCCCCGTGTCGCCTCCCGCCCTCGCGTTCCTCGAAGCTGCGGCCGAACTCCGGGAGCGGGATCTCGTGGCAGCGGGCGATCACCTCGTGCTCGATCCGCGGGTGCTCGACCCGCTCGACATCCGGCCGCACATCGGGCTCGATGAGCTGCGCGCGCACATGGAGGCCGCCTCCGGGCGGCACGTGCGCGCCGCCCGTCGCGCGGCTGCGCGCGTGCGGACGGGCGTCGAGTCGCGCGCCGAGACTCTGCTCCGACTGCTGATCGCGGACGCGGGACTGCCCGACCCGCAGTGCGGCGTCGCCATCCCGGATGCACGTGGACGACACATCGGATACTTCGACATGGCCTGGCCCGACCGACGCGTGATCGTCGAATACGACGGAGACCAGCACCGCACATCGACCTCTCAGTACGACCGCGACATCCGGCGCTTCGACCGGGCGACCGATGCGGGCTACCGCGTCATCCGGGTGCGCGCCCGCGGGCTCGGGCCGGACCTCCCCGAGTCGCTCGCGCGCATCCGCTCCGCCCTCTCCCGCTGAGTCGCTGGACCGAGCCGCTCCGCCGCGCCGAGCCGTCAGCTGCGACCCGAAAGCCGTGCAGGGAGGGGTCGGAAGTGCCGTCTCGAGCCGCGGCGCGGCCGCTCGCGTGCACCGCCGACGGCGCATGCGCACGCCGGTAGGATGGAGGCGCCGTCGCATCCGCCCCGTTTCAAGGAGCAACCCCCGTGAGCACTCCCTCGACGCACGTCGTCGACACCGTCGAGAACGCCGCCGCCACGCCCGAGAAGGAGCAGCCGTACGGCGCCCTCGGGCTGAAGGACGACGAGTACGCGAAGATCCGCGAGATCCTCGGTCGTCGCCCCACGAGCGGTGAGCTCGCCATGTACTCGGTCATGTGGAGCGAGCACTGCTCGTACAAGTCGAGCAAGGTGTGGCTGCGCCAGTTCGGGCAGAAGGTCACGCCCGAGATGAAGAAGAACCTCATGGTCGGCATGGGCGAGAACGCGGGCGTGGTCGACATCGGCGAGGGCTGGGCGGTCACGTTCAAGATCGAGAGCCACAACCACCCGAGCTATGTGGAGCCGTTCCAGGGCGCCGCGACGGGTGTCGGCGGCATCGTGCGCGACATCATCTCGATGGGTGCACGCCCCGTGGCCGTCATGGATGCGCTGCGCTTCGGCGCGATCGACCACCCCGACACGGCCCGCGTGGTTCCCGGCGTCGTCTCCGGCATCAGCTTCTACGGCAACTGCCTGGGTCTGCCGAACATCGGCGGAGAGACCTGGTTCGACCCGATCTACCAGGCGAACCCGCTCGTCAACGCGCTCGCGGTGGGCGTGCTGCGCCATGAGGATCTGCACCTCGCGAACGCCCGCGGCGTGGGCAACAAGGTGGTGCTGTTCGGCGCCCGCACGGGTGGCGACGGCATCGGCGGCGCATCGATCCTCGCGTCCGAGTCGTTCGATGAGGGCTCGGGCCGCAAGCGCCCCGCCGTGCAGGTGGGCGACCCGTTCATGGAGAAGGTGCTCATCGAGTGCTGCCTCGAGCTGTACAAGAATGAGCTCGTCGAGGGCATCCAGGATCTGGGCGCGGCCGGCATCTCCTGCGCGACCTCTGAGCTCGCCTCCAACGGCGATGGCGGCATGCACATCACTCTCGACGACGTGCTGCTGCGCGACCCGTCGCTCACCGCTGAGGAGATCCTCATGTCGGAGAGCCAGGAGCGCATGATGGCGGTTGTCGCCCCGGAGAAGCTCGAGGGCTTCCTCGCGGTGACGAAGAAGTGGGATGTCGAGGCGAGCGTGCTCGGCGAGGTGACCGACACCGGCCGTCTCATCATCGAGTGGAAGGGCGAGACGATCGTCGACGTCGACCCGCGCACGGTCGCGATCGATGGCCCGGTGTACGAGCGTCCGCTCAGCTACCCCACGTGGCTCGACGCCGTGCAGGCCGACACCGCATCCGCTCTGCCCCGCCCCACCGAGGGCCCGGCCCTCAAGGCGCAGGTGCTGCAGCTGCTCGGCTCGGCGAACCTCGCCGACAAGAGCTGGATCACGAGCCAGTACGACAAGTACGTGCTCGGCAACACGGCCCTCAGCTACCCCGACGACGGCGGCATGGTGCGCGTCGACGAGACCTCGGGCCTCGGCTTCGCGCTCGCGACGGATGCGAACGGCCGCTACTGCTACCTCGACCCGTACCAGGGCGCGCAGCTCGCTCTCGCGGAGGCGTACCGCAACGTGTCGGTGACCGGGGCGACGCCCGTGGCCGTCTCGGACTGCCTCAACTTCGGCTCCCCGGAGAACCCCGAGGTCATGTGGCAGTTCAGCCAGGCTGTCGAGGGTCTCTCGGACGCCTGCCTCACGATGGGCATCCCGGTGACGGGCGGCAACGTGTCGTTCTACAACCAGACAGGCGACGTGCCCATCCACCCCACTCCCGTGATCGCCGTCATGGGCACGATCGACGACGTGGGTCGCCGCGTGCCGTCGGGCTGGCAGGACGCGGGCGACAACCTGTACCTCCTCGGCACGACCTCGCTCGAGCTCGACGGCTCGGCGTGGGCGGGCGTGGTGCACGACCACCTCGGCGGTCGCCCGCCGAAGGTGGACCTCGAGGCGGAGATGAACCTCGGCGGTCTGCTGCAGGCTGCCGCCTACGAGGGCCTGCTGAACGCCGCGCACGACCTCGCCGACGGCGGTCTCGCGATCGCCCTCGCAGAGGGCGTGCTGCGCTTCGGCGTGGGCGCCCGCGTGTTCCTCGACGGCCTGCTGGAGCGCGACGGCATCGACATCGCGACGGCGCTGTTCTCCGAGTCGACGGGCCGTGTGCTCGTCGCCGTGCCGCGCGAGGAGGATGTGAAGTTCACGCGCCTGTGCGAGGGCCGCGGCTACCCCGTCATCCGCATCGGCGTGACGGATTCGGAGCCCGCTCTCGAGGTGCAGGACGTCTTCACGGCGTCGCTCGATGAGCTGTCGGAGACGTTCCGCGAGACGCTGCGCGCACGCTTCGCCTGATCCGATCTTCCGAGGAGGGGGCGCGGGGCTTCGGCCTCGCGCCCCCTCCTGCTACAGGGAGAAGCGCACCCCTGACCGCTCTTCGGCGTCAGCCCACAGCGTCGCGGCGAGTCCGCGGTCGGTGGAGCGGGCGGGTGCGTGAAGCAGCACGGGGCGGCCCGCGAGCCCGAAGCGAGGGGCGACGTAACCGCCATTGGGGGCGTCGGGATCGGCGAAGGCCCGCACGGGCTCCCAGGCGCCGCGATCCTTGCCCTGCCCGACCCATCCGGTGAGCCTCTCGAAGTTGCGGCCGGATGCGGGGTCGCGGTCGGTGATGCCGGGACGCGGGCTGGCGTAGGCGCTCGTCGCCCAGCCGGGGTGCGCGATGAGGGAGCGGCGCGAGTCGCCCGCGGCCTCGAGCCGACGCGCGAGCTCGAATCCGAAGATCTGCACCGCGTGCTTGGAGGCGGCGTAGGCGCGGAAGCGCGCGTACTGGTGCTCCGACCAGATGTCGTCCGGATGCAGGGCGCTCATGCGCGTCGACAGGCTCCCGAGCCCCACGACGCGCGCTCCGGGGGCGAGCGCGGGGAACAGCTGTGCGGTGAGGGCGAAGTGCCCGAGGAAGTTGCCGCCGATCGTCAGCTCGACACCATCGACGGTGGTGGCACGGCGACGAGGGGTGAGCACGAGGCCGGCGTTGTTCACGAGACCATCCAGCGGTGCGTATGCGGCGAGCGCGGCGGCGGCCTCACGCACGGAGGCGAGGGAGGTGAGGTCGAGCGGCACGTGCGCGAGCTCCGCACCGGGGACGCGCGCTCGGATGGAGCGCATGGCGAGGTCCGTCTTCTCCGCGGAGCGCGACGCGATGACGACACGGGCACCCGCTCCGGCCAGCTGCTCCGAGATGAAGTAGCCGATTCCGGCATTGCCGCCGGTGACGGTGACGGTGCATCCCGCGAGCGACGGGAGCGCGCGCGGGTCCCAGCTCACTCCGTGGCGGCACCTCCCGCACCGCTGTTGGCGATGCGCTCATGGTGGTGGATGACCTCGGCGACCACGAAGGTGAACCACTTCTCAGCGAACTCGGGGTCGAGGTGCGATTCTTCGGCGAGCGCGCGAAGGCGGGCGATCTGCTCCTTCTCGCGGCTCGGGTCGGAGGCGGGCATGCCGCTCGACGCCTTCAGCCGGCCGACCGCCTGGGTGAATTTGAAGCGCTCGGCGAGCAGGTGGATGAGCGCTGCATCGATGTTGTCGATGCTCTTGCGGTAGCCCGCGAGTTCGGCGATCGGGTCCTGGTGGAGTGCGTCGGAGGTCACTCTTCGAGAGTAGCGGCCGGATGCTCGGGGAAGGCGGTGCCGCCGACATTGTCGCCCTGGTGCATGCGGATGATCTCCCGCAGCAGTGCGCGCAGCTGCTGCTCCTCGGCCATCTGGTCGAAGCCGTGGTCTTCGAGGTCGTGGATGCGGGCGAACGCCTCGTCGCCGAGCGGGGTGCGCTCCACGAGTCGGCGCCGGGCATCCGTCTCGTCGCGGGTGAGCTGCACGTGGCCGCTCTTGACGAGCTTCTCGACGGTGCGGCTCATGGTCTGCACAGTGACGTGCGCTCCGCGCGCGAGCTCGGTGAGGGCGACCGGGCCCGACGCGGTCAGGTGCAGCACGATGAGGCCCGCCCGGCTGAGGCCGAGGCTCTCGAGCGTGCGCCGCCACGCCTGATCGACGGAGCGCGCGGCGACGGAGAGCAGCCGGCCGGTGGGCCAGTCGTCGATGTCGTCACGCATGTCATCGTGCATCTCGGCTCCTCCCGGGTCTACAATCTACTTTACTCAGTTTGCTTACCTTTGGAGTTCATCCGTGGAGAAATCGCTCGACAAGCGCCGCTGGCTCGGGCTCGTCGTCATCTCTGTGGCCGTGTCGCTCATCATCGTCGACTCGACCATCGTCAACGTCGCGATCCCCGCCGTCGTCGATGACCTGGACATCACCTCGACGCAGGTGCAGTGGGTGCAGGAGTCCTACACCCTCGTCTTCGCCGCCCTGCTGCTCGTGTTCGGCACGATCGCCGATCGCATCGGCCGACGACGGATGCTCGTGCTCGGCATCATCATCTTCGGCATCTCGAGCGTGGTCGCCGCCCTCGCCACGAGCGGCGAGATCCTCATCGCCTCGCGCGTCGTGCAGGGCGTCGGCGGCGCGATGATCCTTCCCACGACCCTCTCCCTCGTGAACGCCAACTTCACCGGGCGCGAGCGCGGCATCGCGTTCGCCATCTGGGGCTCCACCATCGGCGGCATGGCGGCGGTCGGCCCTCTGCTCGGCGGCTGGCTGACGACCGCGTTCTCGTGGCGCTGGGCGTTCGGCATCAACGTGCCGCTCGGCATCCTCATCATCATCGGAGCGCTCCTGTGGGTGCGCGAGTCGAAGGCGCCCCAGCCGGGCCGCCTCGACCTCGTGGGCGCCGCACTCTCGGTGGTGCTGTTCACGAGCTTCGTCTTCGGTCTCATCGAAGGCCGCACCTACGGATGGTGGGAGTCGGACCAGGTACCCGACTTCTGGACGCTCGGCATCTCGCCCATCCCCTTCGTGTTCGCCCTCTCGCTCGTGGCGCTCGTGGCATTCGTCGCGTGGGGTCTGCACCGCCAGAAGCAGGGCAGGTCGACGATGATCGCCTTCTCGCTGTTTCGTCTCACCTCGTTCCGCAACGGCAACATCACCGCGCTGCTCGTCTCCCTCGGCGAGTTCGGGGTCATCCTGTCGCTGCCGCTGTGGCTGCAGAACGCGCTCGGCTATGACGCACTCCACGTGGGCTTCCTGCTGCTGACGCTCGCGGGCGGCTCGTTCCTCGCCTCGGGTGCCGCGGGAAGCATGGTCGGCAAGGTCGCACCGGTGTGGACGGTGCGCATGGGCCTTCTCTCGGAGATCATCGGCCTCGGCATCCTCGCCGCGTTCATCTCGCTCGACGCCCAGTGGTGGCAGCTGGGGATCGGCCTCGCGGTGTACGGCTTCGGCGTCGGTCTCGCGACCGCGCAGCTCACGGGCGTCATCCTGGCGGATGTCCCGGTGGAGCAGAGCGGGCAGGCGTCGGGCACGCAGTCCACGTCTCGCCAGGTGGGCTCGGCGCTCGGCATCGCGATTCTCGGAACGGTGCTCTTCGGCTCGCTCGGCACGAGCCTGGACGCGAAGCTGCCGGCTTCGGTGCCGGATGACGTGCGCACGGAGGTCGTCGCGCTCGTCGTCGACAGTGCAGGCGCCGCGATCCCGGGGCTCGAGCAGCAGTCGCCTCAGGTGGCGGAGCTGGCGCGCGAGGCCTTCACGGATGCCGCGCGCTGGAATGCCCTCACCGCTGCCGGCTTCCTCGTGGTCGGTCTGCTGGCGACACTGTCGCTCGGCACCTCGGCGACCCGTCGCGACGGGGCGGAGGTCTCGGCTCCCTCCGCGGCAGAGGATGCTCCGCAACCCTGATCGGCTGCGCGCTTCCGGGCACCGCGGGGCATCCCGCGGTGCCCTTTCGCATCCGGGGAGACGGGCGAGGGTGATGGATCATCCATCTACGATCGAGTCGACGGCTTCACCCGCGAAGCCCCGACAGACAGAGGACACCATGGGACTCGACGATCTCGCCAAGCAGGCATCCAGCCTCTTCGAGCAGAACAAGGACACCATCGCCGCGGCACTCAAGACCGAGCAGGCCGAGGGCATCAGCGATGCGGCTCTCGACGCGGCTGCCGATCTCGCCAACAAGCTCACCGGGGGCTCGTTCGCCGACCAGGTCGCGGGTGTCCGCGACGCCGCCGACAAGGCCATCGGCACCGAATGACGTGACGGCGACAGCCCCGGATGCGCCTTGCCTCCGGGGCTGTCGTGCATCCAGGCCCGCCGTCAGTCGTCGCTGACGACGACGGCGGCGTCGCCCCACTGCGCGAGACGGCTCTCGAGCCCCGCGCGCACCCGCGGCCAGTCGTCGACGATCACCGAGAAGATCGCCGTGTCGCGCCAGGTGCCATCCGCGCGCTGCTTGTCGCGGCGCGCGATTCCCTCGAATGTCGCGCCGAGCTTCGCGATCGCCGCACGAGAGCGCGCATTGAGCGCATCGGCTTGCAGCTTCACCCGCCCGAACCCGTGGTCGAAGGCCATGCCGAGCAGCAGCAGCTTCGCCTCGGGGTTCACCTGCGTGCCCCACACCGAGGGGGCGAACGCCGTCCATCCGATGTGCGCGGACTCGTTCAGCAGGTCGAGATCGGCGAGACTCGTCGTTCCGACCATCTCGCCCTCGTGGGGTCCCGCGGCGATCCGCGCGACATAGGTTCTGCCGCTCTCGAACGGGAAGTGCCACAGCGCCCACTCGCCGAACGCGGCCTCATCCGCGGGGAGGCCGGCGGGGCCGCCCCCGAATCCGCTCGCGAACACCTCCGGACGCCCGATCGCCCTCCACAGCGCCGGAATGTCGGCGGGCGTGAACGGATCGAGCCGGATGAACCGGCCGACGAGCGGTGTGCGCGGGGGTGTGGTGGCGGTCATCCGCCCATCCAATCACCGGCGCATGCGTCGGGGCGACCGGTCCAGGCACAGACCGGTCGCCCCGAGATCTCAGAAGCGGCAGCTCAGTGGGAGGTCGCCCCCTCAGCTCCGATGCCGGTGAGCGAGCGCACCTCCATCTCGGACTGCTTCGCCGGGTCCTCCGTCGACTTCGACACGAGCGTCGCGATCCATCCGGCGAGGAACGCCAGAGGGATGGACACCAGGCCGGGGTTCGACAGCGGCCAGACGTCGAAGTCCGCACCCGGGATCATCGACGTCTCGGAGCCGGAGACGACCGGCGACAGCACGATCAGGAGGATCGCCGACCCGAGGCCCGTGTACATGGACCACAGGGCACCCGCCGTGTTGAAGCGCTTCCAGAACAGCGAGTAGACGATCGTCGGCAGGTTCGCGGAGGCCGCGACCGCGAAGGCGAGCGCCACCAGGAAGGCGACGTTCTGGCCGTTCGCGGCGATGCCGCCGAGAATCGCGACGATGCCGATGATGACGACCGTGCGGCGCGCGACCTTGACCTCGTCCGTTGCGTCCGCCTTGCCCTTCTTCACCACGTTCACGTAGATGTCGTGGGCGAACGATGCGGCTGCCGTGATCGTGAGACCCGCGACCACCGCGAGGATCGTCGCGAAGGCGATCGCGGAGATGAGCCCGAGCAGCAGCGGTCCGCCGAGCTCGAACGCGAGCAGCGGTGCAGCGGAGTTCGCGCCACCCGGCGCGGCCTTGATGGTCTCCGCGCCGATGAGGGCAGCGGCGCCGTAGCCGAGAACGAGAGTGAACACGTAGAAGATGCCGATGAGCCAGATCGCCCACACGACGCTGCGACGCGCCTCCTTCGCCGTCGGCACCGTGTAGAAGCGCATCAGCACGTGCGGCAGAGCCGCCGTGCCGAGCACGAGCGCGAGACCGAGCGAGAGGAAGTCGAGCTGTGTCAGAGCGCTCAGGCCGTACTGCTTGCCGGGCGCCAGGATGTCGTCGCTGCCCGCCATGGCGACCGCGTTCTCGAGCAGCGTCGAGAGGTTGAAGCCGTTGAGCGCGAGGACCCAGATCGTCATGAGGCCGGCCCCCGCGATGAGCAGGAACGCCTTGATGATCTGCACCCAGGTGGTGCCCTTCATGCCGCCCACGAGCACGTAGATGATCATGAGCGCGCCGACCACGGCGATCACGATGCCCTGACCGACCTTGTCCGGGATCCCGAGCAGCAGCGACACAAGACCGCCGGCTCCCGCCATCTGCGCGAGCAGGTAGAAGAAGCAGACGACGAGGGTCGTGGTCGCGGCAGCGATGCGCACCGGCTTCTGCTTGAGGCGGAACGACAGCACATCGGCCATCGTGAACCGGCCCGTGTTGCGCAGCAGCTCGGCGACGAGCAGCAGCGCGACGAGCCAGGCCACGAGGAAGCCGATCGAGTAGAGGAACCCGTCGTAGCCGTTGATCGCGATCGCGCCGCAGATGCCGAGGAACGACGCAGCCGAGAGGTAGTCACCCGCGATCGCGGTGCCGTTCTGCGGCCCCGAGAACGAGCGGCCGGCTGCGTAGTAGTCGGCGGCGGTCTTGTTGTTCCGGCTGGCGCGGAACACGATGATCATCGTCACGAGCACGAAGGCTCCGAAGATGGCGATGTTGAGCCACGGGTCGCCGGGCGAGGTGGTGGCCATCTGGGCGGTGGGCAGGGTCATCGACGGACCTCCGAGTCTGCAGCCTCGCGCAGTTGCTCCGCGAGGGGGTCGAGCTTCCGATTGGCGTACGAGACGTAGATCATCGTGATCGCGAAGGTCGTGACGACCTGGCCGAGGCCGATCAGCAGACCGACGTTGACGAGCCCGAAGACGGGCGTCGCCATGAATGCGGGTGCGTAGCTCGCGAGCAGCACGTACGCGAGGTACCACAGCAGCGCGAGGCCGAGCACGGGGAACACGAACGCTCGATGCCGCCTTCGCAGCTCTCGGAATGTCGGGGACTGCTGGATGGCGGCGAAGTCGACATCCTGCTCTCGGACTGGGGTGGGGGCTTCGTCGCCCATCGTCTCTCCTCATCCGTCGCGCACCATTGCGCGACCTCATCGATGTGACTGCGGAACACTCTGGAACCGCCGGGCAGCGCGCGCACCTGTGTGCCGCTGCTCGTCGCCGGGCGGACGCGAGCGTGCGACGAGCGGCGGTGCGCGCACGACGAGCGACCGGTTAAGGTGACGGCATGGCCGAATCGGTGTGGAGCGGGCTGGCGATCGCGGTCGCCGTCGTGCTTCTCGCGGTCGCCGGATATCTGGTCGCCCGGCGTCTCGCACGCGGCAAGGGCGAGCTCGGCACGGATGCGGAGCGCGCGCGCTTCACGACGCTGCACCTCGCCACGCGGGCAGCCGAGCACCTGCGCGCCGGCCTCGAGGAGGGCGACACCCAGCGAGCCGCCCGCGACCTGCGCGCAATGCTCGAGGTCGAGGCGCTCGCCCTCGTGAGCACGGAGGCGCTGCTCGCCGTCGACGGACGCGACGAGCTGGGTCGCATCGCCGTGCCGATCGCCTTCGGCCACTCGGCGTCGAAGCCGCACCTGCACCGTGCCGTCGCCGGGCAGGGACGCGATGCGCTCGATGCCGTCTCGGCGCCCATCGTGCGGGGAGGGGAGCGAGCGGGCACCCTCGTGGCGTTCGTGCGCAAGGCGCGCCCTGGCCTCATCCGCGCGGTCGGGGAAGCGGCGCGCTGGGTGTCGATGCAGCTGGAGCTCGGTGAGCTCGACGCGTCACGCGCCGCTCTCGCCGAAGCGGAGGTCAGGGCCCTGCGTGCCCAGATCAGCCCCCACTTCATCTACAACGCGCTCACGGCGATCGCCTCGTTCATCCACACCGACCCCGCGAAGGCACGCGAGCTCGTGCTCGAGTTCGCTGATTTCACGCGCTACAGCTTCCGCCGCCACGGCGACTTCACGACGATCGCGGAGGAGCTGCGCAGCGTCGACGGCTACCTGCGCCTCGAGCGCGCGCGCTTCGGCGAGCGGCTGCAGGTGACGCTGCAGATCGCCCCCGAGCTGCTGGCCACCGTCATCCCGTTCCTGTCGGTGCAGCCGCTCGTCGAGAACGCGGTGCGTCACGGTCTCGAGCGCAAAGAGGGCGGCGGCCGGATCACGATCACGGCGACCGATGACGGCCCGTACGCCCTCATCACGGTCGAAGACGATGGGGTGGGGATCGACCCGGAGTTCGCCCGCTCGGTGCTCGCGGGGCGGGCCGGCGACCACGTGGGACTGCGCAACGTCGACACGCGCCTGAGACAGGTGTACGGGGACTCATTCGGGCTCGTCCTCGACACGGCGGTGGGTGCGGGCACGCTCGTGTCGATGCGGGTGCCGAAATCGCAGCCGCTGCGGGCCGGAGAGGGGAGACTGATCGCATGATCTCGGTGCTCATCGCCGATGACGAACCACCGGCGCTCGACGAACTCGCCTACCTGCTCGGCCAGGATCCGCGCATCACCGCCATCCATCGGGCGGCCTCCGGGGCGGAGGCGGTGCGGCTGCTGTCGGAGCGCACCGTGGATGCGGCGTTCCTCGACATCCACATGCCGGGGCTCTCGGGGTTCGATCTGGCGCGCGCGCTCACGCGCTTCGAGAAGCGTCCCGCGCTCGTGTTCGTGACCGCCGACGAGGATCAGGCGCTCGAGGCGTTCGAGTTCGCGGCGGTCGACTAC
>JAEYUT010000021.1 GCA_023432305.1 Actinomycetes bacterium | reverse complement strand
GGCATCCCTCCCCCGCGCCTTCTCAACGCCCGTTGCGCGAGCGGACGATGTGTCATGGGAAACGAAAAACCCCCGCTCAGCGGGGGTTATCTCGTTTGGCTGGGGTACCTGGACTCGAACCAAGAACAACTGAACCAGAATCAGCCGTGTTGCCAATTACACCATACCCCAACGGTTCCGACCGGAGCCGGACCGCGGCGGCCGGGCGAACCCGAACCGAGAACCTACTCTACCGCATCGGGAGGGGTGCTCCGGTCAGCGGCACCCCCGCCGCCGGCGGGGTCAGAGTGCGGCGCGGAAGCGCGCGATACGCGCCAGGGTCGACTCAGCTCCCAGGATCTCCATCGACTCGAACAGCGGCGGGCTGATGCGGCGACCGGAGACCGCCGTGCGGAGGGCGCCGAACGCGAGGCGCGGCTTGAGGCCCATGCCGCCCTCCTCCTCGGGTGCGAGCAGGGCCGCACGCAGCGCCTCCTCGATCTCGGCGCGACCGAACGTGTCGAGAGCACCCAGCGCGGCGGCGGATGCGTCGAGCACGGCGATCGCCTCGTCGACGTTCTTCGGCATCGCGTCGGCCGCGAACTCGAGCTCGTCATCCGGGGTGAACAGGAACGCGAGCATGTCGCGCGCCTCGCTCAGCACCGTCATGCGCTCCTGCACGAGCGGCGCCGCCTCGGCGAGGATCGCAGCCTGCTCCGGCGTCGGCGGGTTCGAGACGAGCCCCTCCAGGTACGGCACGATGCGCTGCGCGAAATCCGAGAGCTCGAGCATGCGGATGTGGTCGCCGTTGATCGAGTCGGCCTTCTTCTGGTCGAAGCGGGCCGGGTTGGGGTTCACGTCGCGGATGTCGAACGCCTCAACGAACTCACGTGTCGTGAACACGTCGCGGTCGGGCGCGATCGACCAGCCGAGCAGCGCCAGATAGTTGAGCAGCCCCTCGGGGATGTAGCCGCGCTCGCGGTGGTGGAACAGGTTCGACTCGGGGTCGCGCTTGGACAGCTTCTTGGCACCCTCGCCGTAGACGAGCGGCATGTGCGCGTACTGCGGGATGAAGTCGGTCACGCCCGCCTCGATGAGCGCCAGGTAGAGGGCGATCTGGCGCGGCGTCGACGACAGGATGTCCTCGCCGCGGAACACGTGCGTCACACCCATGAGGGCGTCATCCACCGGGTTCACGAACGTGTAGAGCGGTGCACCGTTCGGGCGCACCACCACGAAGTCGGTGAAGGATCCGGCGGGGAACGTGATCTCGCCGCGGATGAGGTCCGTGAACGTCAGATCGGTGTCGGGCACACGCAGACGCAGACTCGGCTGTCGGCCCTCCGCGCGGAACGCCTCCCGCTCCGCCTCGGTGAGATCGCGCTCGAAGTTGTCGTAGCCCTGGCGCGGGTCGCGTCCGTTCGCGATGTTGCGCGCCTCCATCTCCTCCGGAGTCACGAACGACTCGTAGAGGTGCCCGGATACCTTCAGCTTCTCGATGATCTCGCGGTAGATCTCGGTGCGCTGCGACTGGCGGTACGGCCCGTGAGGTCCGCCCTTCTCCACGCCCTCATCCCAGTCGATGCCGAGCCAGGTGAGCGCGTCGATGAGCTGCAGGTAGCTCTCCTCCGAGTCGCGCGCGGCGTCGGTGTCCTCCACGCGGAACACGAGCTTGCCGCCCGTGTGGCGGGCGTACGCCCAGTTGAAGAGTGCGGTGCGCACCATGCCCACGTGGGGGGTGCCGGTAGGAGACGGGCAGAACCGCACGCGAACGTCAGCGCCGGTGGCCTGAGAGAAGGGAAGCGACATTGTGCCCCGATTCTATCGACGTCGGATGCACGCCAGATGGGTGGTGCTACGCGCCCTTCCTGCGCCGCGCAAGCTGCTTCTGCACCATCTGCGCCGCCACCAGCAGCAGGAACACCCCGAACACGATCGAGCCGACGCGCGCATCGATCACATCCGCCACCCACGCACCGAGCACTGAGGTGACAGCCCCCGCGACACCCACGATGAGACCGGATCGGATGTCGGTGTGGCCGCGGCGCTGATTCTGCACGGAGGTGATGATCGCCGACGGCACGATCGCCACGAGCGAGGCGCCCTTCGCGATCAGATCGCTGAGTCCCCAGCCCACCTGCAGCGCCGGCACGATGATGATGCCGCCGCCCACACCCACAAGCCCCGACACGATGCCCGCGACCAGCCCGAACAGACCGAACAGCAGGATCTCGACCCCGCCGACCGTCACCGGAGCGCCGCGAACCGGCTCATCGAGCAGCAGCTGCACCGCCGCCACGACGAGCACCACGATGAACGCCCACACGATCACCGTCGTCGGAAGTCGCGCCAGCAGCCAACTGCCGATCGCCCCGCCGACGATCATGCCCACCGCGATCGGCACAGCGACCGCCCACACCACATTCCCCGCCACCAGGTACGACACCATCGCCGTGATCGCAATCGGCACGATCGCCACCAGCGACGTGCCCGTGGCGCGCTTGTGGTCGAAATGCGCCAGCATCACAAGGCCCGGCACGATGAGCACTCCCCCGCCGACGCCGAAGAGGCCCGAGGCGAAGCCCGCCAGAATGCCGATGCCGATGAGTGCCGCGTACGGCGCGCGCGAGTCCGTCACCCCCTCATCCTGGCGTACGTGGGCGGCGCCGTCGCGAACTCACACGAACACCAGGGCCACGGATGCCGCGAGCGCGAGCACCACACCCGCCCACTGCACGAGCCGCAGCCGCTCACGCAGCACGACGAGCGCAAGAAGCACCGTTCCGAGCGGGTAGAGGGCGCCGAGCACCCCCATGATCGCGAGCTGCCCCTGATGCAGCCCCCACAGAAGCACCGCATTCGCGACCGCGATCAGCACCCCCGAGTACGCGGCGAGCCGGAGACCGGAGCGGGAGGCCTCGCGCACCGGGAAGGCAGCTCCGCGCCGCATCCGGAAGCCGAGCACGATGATCGCGAACACCACCGCCCCCATGACGAGCTCCACCAGCAACGGTGCGAGCTCCGACTCCGGCGGGGTCGCCTCCATGATCACGTTGTAGCCGCCGAAACCGAGACCCGACAGCACTGCGAGCACCAGGGCGCGCGCACCCAGGCGCCCGCCCGACTGCTCCTCGGTGATGCCCAGCAGCACCGCCGCCACGATGAGCGCGGCGAGCGCGACATACCCGAGCACGGTGAAGCGCTCCCCCTGCACGATGCCGCCCACCGCCGGAACGAGCGCGGCGACCGCGGCGACCGTCGGCGAGATGACGCTCATCGGACCGATCGCGAGGGCCACATAGAACGCCCACAGCGCAGCCGGACCCACCACACCGGCGAACAGCCCCAGCAGGATCGCCTCACTCGACCACACCGAGCCGACCAGCGGCGTCGCGACCGCGATCAGCACCGCCGCCACCGCGAATCCCACCGCACTCACCAGGATCGCCGGGATGCGACGCGCAGCGAGCCCGCCGAGGAAATCCGAGACGCCGTAGACGATCGCGCTCACCAGGCCCGCGACGACGATCATCGACCCATCCAACTCCTCAGGCGTCCCGCGCGCGAGGGGGGACGTTGGTCCCTGTTCGCCCCGCATTCCTGCGCGCATGCTGAGGGCATCCGACCCGCCAGCTGGGAGGCGACATGGCCGACGAAGAGAACATCATCGAAGTGCTCGACGAACGCGACTGCTGGGAGCTTCTCGAGCTGACCCCGCTCGGACGCATCGCCCTCGCGCCGGCGGGTGTGCTCGACGTCTTCCCCGTGAACTACGTCGTGCACGACGGCGCCATCTACTTCCGCACCGCCCCCGGAACGAAGCTCGTCGAGCTGACCGTCAACCCGCACGTCGCCCTCGAGATCGACGGATGGGATGACGCCGAAGCGTTCAGCGTCGTCGTCAAGGGCGAGGCGGAGCGCCTCGAGCACGGTGTCGAGATCGATGCAGCCGAGAAGCTTCCGCTGCACCCGTGGATCCCAACACTCAAATACCGATGGGTGCGCATCCGTCCCACATCGATCTCGGGCAGGCGGTTCCGCCGCGCACCCGAACCCGAGCGGTTCTGACCGTCGCGGGCTAGAGCAGCTCGTCGACCGGCTGGAACGCCGGCGGGTAGACGGCGATGCGCGGAGGTCGCTGGTCGACCGCGGCGAACAGCTCGCGCACGTGGTCGCGCACCTTCTCATTCGCGACCGTGATGATCGCGATGTCCGACAGGGCGACAGGGCCGGGCACGAGCAGCTCCGCGTCGCGGAACTCGGGGTCGGTCGCGTGCAGGCGCCGCAGCGCGCTCGTTCCCTCCTCGAGCCCGGAGGCGAAGCGCGTGTCGACAGCGGCCGCGTCGCGGTCAGCGAACACGACATCCTCGCCCACCGCATCCACCGGGACCGCGAGGATCACGAAATCGGTGGCGCGCAGCGCACGCGCGGCAGGCGACCAGTGGGCGCCGCGGGCACCGCTGCGCAGCTCCTGCCAGCGCGTCGAATCCTGGGAGACCGAGAACGCGACGAACTCGGACAGGCCCCGCCCATCCGGAACCGTCGCGGTGGAGCGCAGCTCGCGCGCTGTGGGCGAGAGCACATCGACCGCGGGAACCGCGCCGGCGTGCAGAGCGCCCGCCTCGACCACCGCACCGAAGGTGCGCACATGGGTGGGGCGGAACACGCGACGACCGGGCAGGCGCAGCGACGACGGGGCGCCGGTGGCTGCGCCGCGCGAGACCGAGGTGGCGGCGGATGCGGTGCGGGTGGCACGTGCCGTCGTCGCCCGAGAGG
>JAEYUT010000288.1 GCA_023432305.1 Actinomycetes bacterium | reverse complement strand
CCCCGCGACCCCGCCGCCCATGCCGGCCGCCGCGATGCCGCCGGCCGCCATGCCGCCGGCCGTCGCGGCCTCGCCCCAGTCGATCCTCGACGACGACTTCACGCGCGCCGCGCGTGCCAACGCGGATGCCGACCTGCTGCACTGCCTGCAGGAGGTGCTGCTCGCGGGCGCATCCGACCTCCACATCTCGACGGGCAGCGCACCCCTGCTCCGCGTCGACGGCACGCTCACGCCCGTGCACGAGCAGCCGATCTGGGATCGCGAGAAGACGGCGACGGCCCTGTACAGCATCCTGTCGCCGACGCAGCGCGCGCGGTTCGACGAGGTGCTCGAGCTCGACTTCGCCTTCACCCTCTCGGCCAACGCCCGTTTCCGCGTGAACTTCTACCAGCAGCGTGGCGCCATCGGCGGGGCGTTCCGCATCATCCCGACCGAGATCAAGACGCTCACGCAGCTCGGCATCCCGCCGCAGGTGGGGGAGTTCGCGAAGCTGCCGCGCGGCCTCGTGCTCGTCACCGGTCCGACCGGCTCGGGCAAGTCGACGACGCTCGCGGCCCTCATCGATCAGGTGAACCAGACCCGCCGCGACCACGTCGTGACGGTCGAGGACCCCATCGAGTTCCTGCACACCAACAAGAAGGCGCTCATCAACCAGCGCGAGGTGGGTGCCGACACGCACACCTTCGCGAACGCCCTCAAGCACGTGCTGCGCCAGGACCCCGATGTCATCCTCATCGGCGAGCTCCGCGACCTCGAGACGATCTCGGTGGCCCTCACCGCGGCCGAGACCGGTCACCTCGTGTTCGCGACCCTGCACACGCAGAGCGCCGCATCCACGATCGACCGCGTCATCGACGTCTTCCCGCCGCACCAGCAGGACCAGATCCGCGTGCAGCTCGCGGCGACGCTTCAGGGCGTGGTCTGTCAGACGCTCGTCAAGCGCTCGAACGGCCGCGGCCGTGCCGTCGCGACGGAGGTCATGTTCATCACCTCGGCCATCGCGAACCTCGTGCGCGAGGGCAAGACCTACCAGGTCACCTCGGCGCTGCAGTCGGGTGCCGCGCAGGGCATGCACACGATGGACCAGCACCTCGCCGACCTCGTGAACTCGGGCGACGTGCTCTACGAGCACGCCCTCGAGAAGGTGCAGGACCTCGAGACGTTCAACCGCCTCGTGACCCGACGCGACCTGTCCTCGACCGGCGGGAGGACCGTCTGATGGCTGCCAGCGCGACCACCGCTCCCGCCCGCAGCTGGGAGTACCGGGCCCGCGACGCCGGGGGCAAGATGGCCAAGGGCCGCATCGAGGCGCCCACCGAGGGCGCCGCGGTCGACCGCATCCGTACGATGGGGCTCAGCCCCGTCAAGGTGACGGAGGCCGCCGCCGGTACGGGGCTCAACCGCGAGATCGACCTCGGCATCGGCGGCGGCGTCAAGCTCAAGGACCTCGCGGTGCTGAGCCGCCAGGCCGCCACGATGGTCACCGCGGGCCTGTCACTGCTCAAGGCGCTCGCGATCCTCGCCGAGCAGACCGAGAACAAGAAGCTCCAGGGCGCCCTGCAGACGGTCGCCCGCGACGTCGAGGTGGGCTACGCCTTCTCGGATGCGCTCGGCAAGCATCCGCGCATCTTCCCGCCGCTCATGATCAACATGGTGCGCGCGGGTGAGATGGGCGGCTTCCTCGACGGCGCGCTCAACACGATCGCCGTGAACTACGAGAAGGAAGCCAAGCTCCAGCAGCAGATCAAGTCGGCGATGACCTACCCCGTCATGGTGCTCGCGATGTCGATCACCGCCGTCATCATCATGCTCATCTTCATCGTGCCGATCTTCGAGAAGATGTTCGCCGGCTTCGGCGCCGAGCTGCCCGCGCCGACCATGATGCTCGTCTATCTGAGTCAGGCGATGGTCTTCGTCGTGCCCATCGGGATCGTCGCAGGGATCGCCTTCGCCGTGTGGTGGAACGCCAACAAGCACACGGAACGCGTGCGCAAGGTCGTCGATCCCTTCAAGCTCAGGCTGCCGATCTTCGGCGCGCTCATCAGGAAGATCGCGATCACGCGCTTCTGTCGCAACCTCGCCGACATGGTGAAGGCCGGCGTGCCCATCCTGCAAGCGCTCAGCATCGTCGGCGAGGCGTCCGGCAACTGGGTCATCGAGCAGGCGGCCTCGAGCATCGCCAACTCGGTGCGCGTCGGCAAGTCGATCTCCGCGCCGCTCTCGGAGCAGAAGGTGTTCCCGTCGATGGCCGTGCAGATGATCTCGGTCGGTGAGGACGCGGGTGCTCTCGACACGATGCTCGGCAAGGTCGCGGACTTCTACGACGACGAGGTCACGGCGATGACCGAGAGCCTCACCTCGATCATCGAGCCCCTGCTCATCGCCTTCCTGGGCGTCGTCGTGGGCGGCATGGTCGTGGCGCTCTACATGCCGATCTTCAGCATGATCAGCGTCGTGGGGTAGACGAAGGGGTCTAATGCCCCCCCATCGCGGGATACCGGTGGGGGCATACGACGGCCACGATCAAAGCGTCGAGTCAGAACCGTAGGGGGGGACGGCTCGCGAACCATAACAAACAAGAGGAATGGACAAGCAAATGACTCGCATCACCGAGGCCCTCGCGGCCAAGCGCGCGGAGCTCGCCAAGAAGGACGAGGGCTTCACCCTCATCGAGCTCCTCGTCGTCGTCATCATCATCGGCATCCTCGCCGCGATCGCCATCCCGGTGTTCATCGGCGTTCAGAACAGCGCCAAGAACTCGGCCACCGAGTCGGACATGAAGAACGCCAAGACCGCGGTCGTCGCGTATTTCACCCGTGAGGGCGAGCTGCCCGCCGACGCGACCTGGACCTACGAGGACGGCAACGACGTCCTCGCCGAGGACGGCTTCCCGGGCGTGAGCCAGGCCGACGAGGAGATCTCGCTCACCGCCGGCGCCGACCCCGGCACGTTCACCATCACGGGCACCAGCCCGACCGGTGACACCTTCACGGCGACCGAGTCCACGGGCGTCAAGCAGGACTGAGCGCGTCGGCTCCGGCCGACACCACCGGTGGGGGGGGCCCCCCGCCGCGGCC
>JAEYUT010000247.1 GCA_023432305.1 Actinomycetes bacterium | reverse complement strand
CTGTACGACTCGCGTGATGAAGAACTCGGAGTCGACCGCTACAACGTCCCCGAGCGCGAGATCGTAGACGAAGAACGGGATGCAGCAGAGCTCGAAGGTGTTGGGTCCGGTACGTCGTGCCCAGAGCTGTTCCGTTGTGACGTCTGTGCCTTCGGGGTCGATTTCGACGCGAATGATGAAATCCGCATGCTCGCGCCACACGGGATCGTGGTGGACGGCTACTTGCGTCATTGTTGCGTCCGCCAAGCGGGTGGCCACGCTCCGAAATAATTGGGCGGGGGATTCAATGGGAACTCCCTTGCCCCCTTCGACGCATTGCACCAGCCACACGTTGTCTGCGCATTGTCAAACGTTGCGTTTCCCCCTTGGGCTCTCGGAATGGCGTGATCGATCTGCGGTTTGTCAGTTTCCATTCGGCAATAGACGCATGTACTCGGGTTTTCCGCTCGCGCTTGGCCCCTCACGGATTGGGTAAAGCGCATTCCCGCCGACTCGCCTCCGGCAGACCCAGTCTTGATCGATGGTACCGGCCTTGTCGCAGCAGAGTTCGCACCGGCCTCAACTGCTTCCTTCGTCGACTTCGTCAGTGCGTTGCTGGTCGTTTTCTTGGTTGTCGCGGTTGCGGCGGTCTTGATAGCAGCGGTCGTCATCTTGATGCCGGCCTTGAGTGCAGCGCGCCCCATCGTCGCGGCGGCGACGAGTGCAGTGCCCGCGCCTGCTGTCGCGACGATGGTGACCGCCGCGGCCGCGACCTCGACAACTGTTCCGACCACCTGGCCCACGCTGAAGGCGGTCTGGTGTTTCTCGACGAAGCAGTCGTACCCGGGAACTGCGGCGCTCAGCAACATGCTCGAGAGGCCGCCAGTGATCGTGTCGGCGAATCCGGCTAGCCCCGCACCCAAGCTGTCCCACGAGAACAGCCCCAGCGGGTCGGTGTACCGCAGCGGGTTCTGGCTGGCGTATCCGTAAGCGTCATGTGTTTCAGCGACCGCGGGATCGAAGGGCCGTCGTGACGCCGTCGAGCGTCCTCGTCTGTCGTGGGTCGCTTGCATCTCTAGTGTCGCTGAGGACCGGCGACCCTACGGCTGCAGCAACCAGCACAGTGCAATCGCCGCAACGAACTCGTCGAACACTCCCGAGAGCGTGCGCATCTTCCGGGCGCACTATCCGCACGGCCTCTCGGCGAGCTCCGTGATTGCCAATTGTTCTCGAGAGCGAATAGGGATGGGCGCGTCCGCAGGACTGGTTTATGTGATCAACCTCACATACGAGATTCCGAACGCCTCGGCGCGCTCACGGAGGGCAGACCAGTTGACATGACCCTCCTCCGCGAAGCGAATGTCCTCTTCTATCCCCGCGAGAGCGTGCTGGACCAGGTCAGATCTCAACACGTAGGCCTCGTCTCTATTCGAGCCTAGGTGCAGTGTTCGATCCCTTTCAAGTGTTGCAAGATCAGCTGTCTCGTAAACCTGGAGTGCAGCCCAGGCTGCATCTTCACTACTGTCGTGGCTCCAAGTCCGTGCAGCGTAGGCCACTGCCGCGGCAGCGTTCTGTGCGAAACCGGCTTCTAGGGACCAGTCGTCCTCAGAGTCGGGAACCAGCCTCTCCGCCTGGTCTACTACTGCGTTCACCTTCGTATGCGGGTCAGTCAGGGCCTGCCAAGTCAGGTCCAGGCTCCTGGTCAGAATTTCGAACGATGTCGGATCGTTGAGGAGTCGCGCGTACTTGCTGAAGAGCGGGAGGACCCGCTGAGCACATGACGCGGCGAATGCCGTCTTGTGTTCGCGACTCAGCCGGTCTAGGCGTGGAACAAGAAGTTCTTCGTCATAGTTCAGAATCGTCATCCTTGCCTCTATATCGCAGTTGGAGGGCTAGTCAGGACAGCACCGGCGTTCCCGAGGAACTCTGCGCAGGCCGAGCGTATTGGGCGTGACGTTCCGATTGCTCGTGGCGTCAGTCCGGCTGCTCGCGCTCCCATCACCGCTGTGACCTCGGCGTGGACCCCTGGTGCGGGCCGCGCGATAATCTCGTCAGACTGCGCGAGTGCTCTCTGCACGGGATTCAGATCGCGCCCGCCGCTAGCAAGAACAGTGGACCCCTCGCGCGTATTGAGCGCGGCCGTCGTGCGGGAGTTCTGCGCAATCGGATCGAGTGCGCGATGCAGCTCAGTATCCCTGCCCTGTCCACTCACGTTGGCGGAGCAGGACCTCCCAGACGAGCATGACTTGAGAAGCGAGCCTGACGTCCGGTCGAAGATGTAGAGGGCGTAATTGCTGTCGGTGCGATCGAGATACTGATTCGTGGTTGCAGTCAGCTTTGCGGTCTGTCCTGCCTGCAACGCGGTCGCGCTCGACTTCAGCTCGACGGCCCACGGCTCCCGCGCCACGACGACAGGGGCCGACTCGGCCAGCACCAAGCTGGTGGAGTCTTGGATGACGCGAGCAAGGTAGGACCGCGGGCTGTCCGCAGGGAAGGTTGAGCTGAATGTGCACGCAGAGCCAGTGGTGCATGATGCTACGACGCTTTCAGTCTCAACCTGAACCACTTCGATGTGCGACCCGCTTGCCGTGACGGTGGAACTCGCTGTCGCTGTCAGCCGGTAGGTCTGTCCGGCTGCGACAGTGCTGAGGTTGGTCGCGAGCGAGATCTCCGTCGGAGGTGCGGCGGCGTAGGCGGGAATTGCGTGCATCAGTGACGCTGCCAACGTGAACGAGGCAAGCGCAGTCACAGCGCCCCGAAGCTTCCAGTGCAGTGGACGGGCTGAGGCGTGCATCGATCTCCCGGCAGGGATTGAGGTTGAGTCGGGTGTAACCTAGGGCCAGGCGATCGACGATGGCCTACCCCCCTTCCTGGGGGTAACGAAGGCTCACGATCGGTGCGGTCGTCGCGAGAGCCCATCCGCTGAGCACGGTCCGCGACCGGTAGTCTTCAGAATCGGGCCACCCGACACGTCGGCTCGCATTCTCATGAACGACGCACCCACCCCGCAGCCCGGCGCGCACGACGCGATCCTCCCCGGCGGCGCGCTCCGCACGATCGCCGAGCTGCGCGCCCACGGCGTCCGCGTGCTCGAGCTCGCGCACGTGCCGACGCCCGAAGCGGATGCCGAGCTGCTGCTCGCTCATGTGCTCGGCGTCAGTCGCGGCCACGTGCAGGCGAAGGTCATCACGGGCTCTGCGCTGAGCGCGGAGGATCGCCTGGCGTACCTGGATGCTGTGGAGCGCCGCGCTGCGCGCGAGCCGCTGCAGCACATCACGGGCGTCGCCTACTTCCGCTCCCTCGAGCTCGCGGTCGGGCCGGGCGTCTTCGTGCCGCGACCCGAGACCGAGTTCGTGGCGCAGCTCGCGATCGATGCGCTGCAGGCCGTCGCCTCGCCCGAGCCGATCGCGGTGGATCTGTGCACGGGCTCCGGCGCGATCGCCCTCGCGCTCGCCACCGAGGTGCCGCACGCGCGGGTCGCCGCCGTCGAGAAGAGCCCCGAGGCGTTCATCTGGGCCACCCAGAATGCGCGTGCCGTCGGCGCCGACAACCTGCGGCTCGTGCACGGCGACATGGCGGATGCGCTCGGCGACCTCGACGGCACCGTCGACGTCGTCATCTCGAACCCGCCCTA
>JAEYUT010000381.1 GCA_023432305.1 Actinomycetes bacterium | reverse complement strand
CCGGGCTGCACGACGACGTTCCCGGGAGCGGCGCGAGGCGTCACGGTGACGCTCGCCGAGGCGGTGCACCCCTGTCCGTTGGCGGCGTAGACGGTGAAGGTGTAGCTCGTGTTGGGTGTGAGGCCTCCGAACTGCGCGGAGGTCGCGGATCCGACGTTCTGCACGTGGGGTCCCGTGGGCGGACTCAGGACGGGAGCACCCTGCTCCACCCCGCTGACCGTGCACGCGGGAGGTGCGCCGCTGTGCCGCGCGACGAAGTAGGTCGAGATCGCCCGACCGTTGCCGTCGAAGGCGCCCGACCATTCGACGGTCGCTGTGGTGCCGTCGGTGATCGACGCCGACGCGGAGGGCGACGCGAGGACGACCGGCGCGCCGGCGGGAACGCCGACGCCTCCCGCGTCGTTCCAGGACGCGAGGGAGTTGGGAGCGCGGTTGCGCGCGCTCACGGAGTACGGAAGCGCGGCGCCGTTGACGAAGCCCGCATTCGTGATGATGCGCGCGTAGCTCGTGCCCGCCGCGTCCGCCGCGTCGACGCCGATCGTCACCGACACACCTCCGACGCTCACGACGTAGCTGTCGATCGAGCTTCCGCCGGCGGCGACCGGCTTCTGCCAGCTGACCCGCAGCCCGCGGTCAACGGGCGTTGCGTTCACCGCGGCGGGGGCGGGAGGGATGATGTCGGACCACGTCGCCTCACCGAGAGTCGCCGGCGCGGAGGCTCCGATGGCGTTGACCGCGACGACCGAGAGCCGAAGTGCGTGCGATGGACCGTTCCCGGGAGTCGCGACAGCGCACCCCACGGTGACGGTGCAGGTCGTCGTGGAGACGACGGCACCGGTTGTCGCGTCGGTCGCCGTCACGCGGTATTCGGTGATGGGCGCGTTGTTGAACGGACCGGGCGCCCACCCGAGGCGCAGCGTGCGGTCGGCGAATTCGGTGACGCGCAGGTTCGTGACCGGATCGGGGACATCCTGCACGGAGATCGTCACCGTGCCCCAGACGTAGCGGTCGGGGTCTCTGGTCACATCCGCTACCTGGTACTGCAGGGTCGTGTCGATCGGCGCGGCGTCCTCGGCGACGGTGATCGCGAGGCGCGAGCGGTCGGCACTCGGCGCGATGGTGACTCCCTGGGGAAGCGCCGCACCGGAGAGGCCGCGGATGTCGACGACCGTGAGAGGGGATCCGGGGAACGGATTGGTGGCCGCGTCGTTCGCGAGGACATCCACGACTGTCGTCTCGCCTCGGCGGGTGATCGCCTGATCGGCGACGGTCTTCGGAAGCGGCCGGGTCGAGGGGACGACGCGCAGCTGCAGACGGCCGGCTTGTCCTTCGTTGAGCGCGTCGCGCACCGCGAGCGTCAGGGTGGCGGTCGCTCCCTTGGCCGCGGAGGCGTCAGCGGTGAGCAGCAGACGCTGGCCGTTCAGCTGCGCGCTGAAACCCGATGGCAGCGGGCCGGTGATCGAGTAGGCGAGCTCGTCGATGTCGTCGTCATGCGGGTACTTGGTGAGCTTCACGAGGTCGAGCTCGCGCACCTGACCCGGTTCGAAGTCGAGCACGGCACCTGTGAAGACGGGCGGCTGGTTGTCACGCGGACGCACCTCGATGGGAAGCGAGAGCGTTGCGACGTTCCCGCCCTCCCCTGTGCTGCTCGGCCCGTCCGTGACCTCGAAGGTGATCGATGCGGGCCCCCAGTAGCGATCCGCAGACGTGAACTGCAGGGTGTCGTCGTCGACGACGAGGGGGTCGCCGTTCGCGTGCGTCGCGCGGACGGTGCTCGAGTCGGTGAGGCGCACGCGCGATCCGCCGAGCGCGACGACGTACTGCGAGAGCTCGATGCGGATCGGGGATTCGCTGTTCACGACGAGGGGCGGAGCCTTCGTGTTGATCTGGGGCAGCGCGTCGTCGTAGCCGGGCACGCGGATGAAGGCATAGGCGCGGATCTGGGGCACCTCGGGGTGCACGACGGCGAACGGGATGACCTGGCTGCGGTCGCCGATGGTCACCCGCACGCGCTTGTTCGGCAGAACCTCTGCGGTCTGCCCGAACCCGGGGACGAGGTAGACGCCAAGATCGCGCGCGTCCCCGTCGGCGAAGAACGCCCGGTCGAGGACCGACACGTCCACGGTGCTGCGGTCGATCACATCCGTCACCCGCAGCTCGGTGTCGGTGATGACGGGCCAGGCGAGCGGCGCGTCCTCGGAGACGACCACGCGGATGAACGCCGAGCTCGTCCCTCCGGTCTCGTTCTCGATCGTGTAGACGACGCCGAACTCGCCCACCCCGGGCGGCGTGATGCGCACGACGTCGTTCGCCACGATCTCCGCAACGACGTCGGGAGTGTTCGGCTCGACCTGACGGATGCGCAGCGCACTTCCGTCGGGGTCGGAGTCGTTCACGAGCGGCCGCACCGAGACGGTGCGTCCGGCCCGCACCTCGACGTTGTCGTAGTTGGCGACGGGGTTGCGGGCGCCTTCGAGCGGCGGCGAGATGCCCACCCGGATCACGCCGGTCGCGCGTGCACCGAATGCGTCCACGAGCGTGTACTGGAAGACGTCGGTGCCGGAGGAGTACTCCCCCGCCTGGTAGCGGAGCGTGCCGCCTTCCATGCCGACGACGGCGCCCTTCTCGGGGTTGGTGGCCTGGCCGACGAGGGTGACCGTGTCACCGTCGGGATCGACCCCGTTGAGCGGGATCTCGATGTCCACGGTCTTGCCCGCGAGCGTCCGCGCTGTCACCGCGCGCGGCACGGGCGGGTTGTTGGTCGCAGCATTGCGCTCCCGCACGGAGATCACGACGCGCGCCTGCGCAAGCTGCCCGTCCGCTCCCGCCACCGTGTAGACGCCCTCGTAGATGCCAGCCGTCTCCGGGGCGAGGTAGCGCAGGCGGTCACCCGCCGCGAAGAGGAGTCCGGCGTCGGCGGGGACGGTCGAGGCCAACTCGGGCAGGAGCGTGATCTCGCCGCCGTCGGGCTGCTCGTCGTTGTCGAGCACATGGATGTCGACCGTGGCACCGGCGCGCACCGTCACCTGGTCGTCGTTCGCGATGGGCGGCTGCATGCGAACCGGATGCGGGATCTCGACCACCGTGATCGTGCCCACCGCTGACGCGAGGCCGTTGCTGATGCGGTAGGTGAAGGTCACCGGCTGGGCGAGCGGGGCACTGAGGCTCACCCGCACGCGACGCTGGTCGAGAACCTCCGCCGTGATGCCGGCTCCCGCCGGGATGTTCTCCACGCCCGTCACGACGAGCACGCCGCCTGCAGGGTCGATGTCCGTCATCGGCGGGTCGACGAGCTGCGTGCTGTCCGTCGTCATGAAGAGGGTCTTCGGCACGGTGATGGGGCGGGTCGAGGCATCGGCAGGAGCAGACACGTCGACCCGCACGACGCCGGTCGCCGTCTGTGTTCCGTCGGTGACCGTGAATTCGAGGTAATGGGTGCGCGCCTCGGTGGACAGGAACGTGAAGGTCCCCGCCTCGAAGCTCGGCACGATCGTCGTGCCGGCTTTCGGGGGCACACCGCCCAGACGGATGGGCGCGTTGCCGCCGCGCACATGCTGAAGGGGCCGGATCGTGACCTCTTCCCCCGCGCTCGCGAGCACCACCCACGGCTCGACCAGGATCGGCACGTCCCCGCGCTCCTGCACGGTCACCTGCAGCGAACCGCCCGTGGTGTCGCGGCCATCCGAGACGCCGAGCGCGATGGTCTTGGCTCCGATCCCTTCGCCCGCATCGGTGAACACGATGACGCCGTCCGGCTTGAATCCGACCTGGTCGGGGGCTGACACGGCCGCCGAGGTGAGGTAGATGGCGTCGCCATCCGGGTCGATCCAGTCTCCGAGGACCTGCGTCGAGACGCGCCCGCCCGAGACGACGGTCGCCGTCGAGGTGCGCACCGCGCGAGGCGGCGAGTTCTCGGCGCTGCTGCGCACCGAGACTGTCACGACGGCGCTCGCGAAGCCTCCTCGACCGTCGCTGATCGTGTACCCGAAGGTGAGCTGACCGGAAGCGCCCGGCGCGAGGGTGAGCTGAAGCTGCTGATTGCGGCTGACGAGGTCGAGGCGGCCGATCGCCTCATCGATCTGGTCGAACGCGGTGATCACGAGCACGTCGCCGTTGGGGTCGTAGTCGTTCAGGAGGACGGGCAGGACGCTCGTGCGCCCGGGGCGCGCCCCGAGGTCGTCATCGACCGCGACGGGGGGCTGCTGCACCTCCTCGAACTCAGGCGGCATGTCCTCCTCGGCGTGAGGCTCCTCGTCCTCGCGCTCCTGATCCATCAGAAGGGACTCCCAGTTGTCGATGAGCTCCCCGGAGGACTGAACCGCCCAGCTCTCGCCGCCGAGCGCGTCGTTGAGGACGACGCGTCCGCTGTTGACGGCGAACGCGAGCTGAGGGCCGGGCGCGAGACCGGCGAGCGGCAGATCCACGGCATCCTCACCCGGGCACGACCGCCATGCGACCCCCGCGCTCCACGCGGCGAAGCGGCACCCGCCGACCACCACGGGCGACGCGGGAACGCCCGCGCCGACGTCCGTGAGCACCCGGGGGTCGCCCTCTCCGAGCGGCACGCTCGCGAGTCCGCCCGTGTGCGCCACCAGGACCGCGTTCGCCGCCGGTCCGGCGAGCTGCACACGCGCACTCGCTCCGGAGAGCTCATTCGAGAGGTCGCGGGTGCCGGCAGCTGTGGCGAGCTGACCCGAGTCCGCGTCGAAGACCACCCACTCCTCGCCGACCGCGGTGATCTGCACGCCGTCGCCCACCGGCGGCGTTCCCGGCCACCGCATGGACGAGCGCTGACCGACGACTGCGGCGCCGGGCTCCACCCGCCACACCTCGGTGGCGTCCGGAACATACGCGAGCATCGCCCCGGACTCCGTCATCGTGACGGTCGACCCGCTCCCGAGGCTGAGCGCAGACGGCACCGCCGCATCGAACGAGTCCAGATCGGTCAGCGGCACGAACCACACCTCGCCGGTCTCCGCGACGATCACCGCTCGGTCATCGGCGAGGTGGACGGACGGATTCTGAGGCGGAAGCGACACCGGCTCGCCGAGCACAGCCGTCGCCGGATCGACGGCGCGCATCGTCGCGCCCGCCCGGTCGACGAGGATGACCGTGGAGCCCGATTGCACGAGCACGGGCTGCTCGGCATCGGTGGGGATCGTGCTGTCGAGCTCGTACACCGCGGTGTTGGCCCGGCCGATCGCATCGTGCGCGGCCCCCGCGACCCACACCGACGGGTCGCTCAGGTCCATCCGCTGCGCCGTGTAGCCGGTCGAGACGATCGCGACGGTGGCGATGAGCGCCGCGACGACGGTGCTGCTCGTGAGGGTCGCGAGCAGCGATCGGCGGGAGGAGAGCCACGATGACATGTCAGGTTCCTGCGGCCACCACGCACTTGTCGGCGCTCGCCCGCCCGGCTATGCCGTCCCGGTTGACGCTCACGGTGACGCACACCGTCGAACCGGGCTCGGTGTCGACCACGAACCGCGACGACGACTGCACCGCAGGCGGCTGAGCGATGCCCTCCTCCGCGACGACGACCTGGTAGCGATCGCCGTCCGCGATCCCCGGATCCGTCCAGCTGAACTCGATCCGCCCCTCGTCGCCGAGCTGCGCGTCGATGTCGGACACCACGGGGATATCCGAGTCGACGTTCGTCAGCAGAATGGCGAGCGCGATCACGCCGAGCACCGTGACGAGCGAGGCGGCGGCCGTGAGCACCCAGGTGAGGCGGCGTGCCGCCGGATCATCAGGCGCCTGTGCCGACGCAGACGAATCGGCCGCGCCGCGCTCCGCGGGCTGCGCGTACGGTGTCTGGGCGGTCGCACGGCGCCTGCGGCGCCCACGCGCACCAGGACTCGATCCCGTCGCGACCGGCCGCAGCAGGGTGCGGTCGTCGTCGC
>JAEYUT010000236.1 GCA_023432305.1 Actinomycetes bacterium | reverse complement strand
CGCCCGACGGCTCGGACCGCGTCGTGCTGCGCGACGTCGACCTCGACATCCGTCCCGGCGAGATCGTCGCGCTGCTGGGCCCATCGGGCTGCGGCAAGTCGACCCTCCTGCGGATGGTCTCGGGGCTCGACCGCGCAGATGCCGGCTCCGTGGAGATCGGCGGCACGCTCGTCGCGCCCGTGGACCAGCGCTGCGCGGTGGCGTTCCAGGAGCCGCGGCTGCTCCCGTGGCGCTCGATCGCGCGCAACGTCGAGCTCGGTCTGCCGCGCGGCACCGCCAAGGACGCCGGGCGGGCCCGGGTCGCGGAGCTTCTGCGGCTCGTGCAGCTCGACCATGCCGCGAACCTCCGTCCGCGTCAGATCTCCGGGGGCATGGCACAGCGCGCCTCACTCGCTCGCGCTCTCGCTCGCACCCCCGGTGTCCTGCTGCTCGACGAGCCCTTCGGAGCTCTCGACGCGCTGACGCGCCTCACGATGCAGGACCTGCTCCTCGACATCCACGCGGTCGAGCCGGCGACGATCATCCTCGTCACTCATGATGTCGATGAGGCTCTCCAGCTCGCCGACCGCATCGTGCTGCTCGGTGCCGAGGATGGCGTGCCCGGTGCGAGCATCCGCCGGGTCCTCGAGGTCGGCAAGAAGCGTCCTCGTGATCGCGGCGACGCGCACCTGGCTGTTCTCCGCGCTGAGCTGCTCTCGCTGCTCGGCGTCGAGAGCCACCACCCCGAGAACTACCTCACCAAGGCGATCAAGGAGCAGCGCGCGAAGCGCGCAGCCAGCTGACCGTCGCACCACCACCTCTCCCACCCCCACACACCAAGGACCTCACATGATCAGCAAGCGCATTCTCGCGGTCGCCGCAGCTGCGACCGCCGCCGCCCTCGCCCTCACGGGCTGCGTCGCAGGAGAGAACGAGGCGGCCGCGAACGGCGAGCCGTCGGAGAAGGGCTGGAGCTCCACCGTCCTCAACATCGACTTCGCCACCTACAACCCGCTGAGCCTCATCATCAAGGATCAGGGCTGGCTCGAAGAGGCGCTCGGCGACGACGTGACCGTCAACTGGGTGCAGTCGGCGGGCTCGAACAAGGCCAACGAGGCGCTCCGCGCCGGCGCCATCGACGTCGGCTCGACCGCGGGTTCCGCGGCGCTCCTCGCGCGCTCGAACGGCTCGCCCATCCAGGTGATCGACATCTACAGCCAGCCCAACTGGTCTGCGCTGCTCGTGCCCGCCGACTCGCCCATCACCTCCGTCGAGGAGCTCAAGGGCAAGCACATCGCCGCCACGAAGGGCACCGACCCGTACTTCTTCCTGCTGCAGACCCTCGAGGAGCACGGTGTGGGCCTCGATGAGGTCACCGTCGAGAACATCCAGCACGCAGACGGCAAGGCGGCCATCGAAGCCGGTGCCGTCGACGCGTGGTCGGGTCTCGACCCGCTGCTCTCGACGAGCGTCGAAGCCGGGGCCACGAAGATCATCTACGACAACATCGACTTCAACAGCTACGGCTTCCTCAACGCGACCGAGACGTTCCTGAAGAACAGCCCCGACCTCGCGCAGCTCGTCGTGAACGCCTACGAGAAGGCGCGCGCCTGGGCGAAGGAGAACCCTGAGGAGACCGCGCAGATTCTCGCGGATGTCGCGGGCATCGACATCGCCGTCGCGACGGCCGTGATCGCCGACCGCACGAACCTCGATGTCGACCCGGTCCCCGGTCAGGCGCAGCTCGACGTGCTCAGCGTCATCGGCCCGATCTTCGTCGAGTCCGGTGACGTGCAGAGCCAGAAGCTCATCGACGACGCGCTCGCCTCGCTCCTCGAGCCGAAGTTCGCCGAAGCCGCAGACCCGAACGCGCTCTGAGCACCCCGAAACGCGCGCGATGAGCACTGCAGAGAAGTCCCGGCTGGCGCCCTCCTCGACGGAGGGCGCCGGCCCGGCGCACCTGTTCACGAGCACCTACGGCTTCTCGGCCGCCGGCGCCGGGCTCGTCGCTCGTCGCCGGCTCGCGGAGCGACGCTGGTGGGGGATCGTCGGCGGTGCGCTGATCCCCGTGGCGATCCTCGCGACGTGGTGGGCGGTGACCGCGTTCGGCGACATCCCCTCGTACCGCCTGCCGTCTCCGGGTGATGTGGTCACCGCTGCGGTGCAGCTCGCCCAGACGGGGGAGCTGTGGCGTCACATCGCGATCTCGACGCAGCGCGTCTTCCAGGGCTTCGTGATCGGCGCCCTCATCGGCATCGCACTCGGTTCGCTCGTGGGACTCTCCCGCACCGCGAGCATCCTGCTCTCGCCGCTGCTCGGCGCCCTGCGTGCCGTGCCGTCGCTTGCGTGGGTGCCGCTTCTCGTGCTGTACGTCGGCATCGGCGAGCCGCCGAAGATCATGCTCATCGCGATCGGCGCGACCTTCCCTGTGCTGACCACCCTCTCGATCGCGCTGCGGCACGTCGACCCGCACCTCGTCGAACTGGGGCGCGCCTACGGCCTGAAGCCGCTCGAGCTTCTCACGACCGTCCAGCTCCCGGCCGTTCTCCCCGCCCTCGTGAGCGGCCTGCGACTGGCGCTCGCGCAGTCGTGGCTGTTCCTCGTGGCCGCGGAGCTGCTCGCGAGCGCCATGGGGCTCGGGTTCCTGCTCAACGACTCCGGCAACAACGGCCGCGTCGATCGCATCTTCCTCGCGATCATCGTCCTGGCGGTGCTCGGCAAGGCGACGGATGCGCTCATCGGTCTGCTTGAGCGCTGGTTCGCCCGCCGCTGGGGCTGAGTTCCGGCACCGGACGCGTCGACGACCAGGCGACGAGTGCGGCGAGCGCGCCGATGCCGATCATCGTGCCGTGCGGGTAGTACCCGGTGAGCATGGTGCCGCCGACGCCGAACAGCACCGTCGACGCGACGAGCACGCGTGCCAGCAGGGGGACTCGTCGCGTCCTCCCGCCGACGATGCCGACGAGCAGTGCGAGAGCGAACGCACCGATCAGCACGAATGCCTCGGCGCCCCACAGCCCGTGAAGCGGTGCGTCCTCGGGGTGGTTCAGGTAGCTGAGCAGTGTGACAGGGCACAGCAGCAGCCACATCGCGGAGAGGACCGCACCCCAGGCTCCGAATCCGCGCAGCGGAGCATGCAGCGCCCACCAGGCGAGCAGCATGGCCGGCACGATCGCGGCGCCGAAGACGAGGTAATGGTCCGTCCAGCCGATCGCATCCACCCCGTCGATGAGGGCCTCGTAGACCGGCCAGCGCGCCATCGCGATGATCCAGTCGGGCGCACCGTCTGGTCCTGCCCATTCGAGCGACACAGGCGGGTGCACGGCGAGGGCCCAGACGGCGGCGCCGACCCCCGCGATGATGCGGAGGCCGGCGCGAGCGGGGCGCCCGCTGAGGTCCGGCGCGGTGGGCGTCGGGACGGAGGTGGTGGTCATGCGTGCTCCAGATTCTCGGGCGGGGATCCGCACCATCGACACTGGCGCAATCCGACTCCCGAGCGCCAGGGCGCATGTCCCGACCCGGACGGGCGGAGGTCCTGGCGCGTGGTCGCTGCGGCTCGCCGAGTCCGGCGCCGTCCGATGAGCTGCGCCCGCATCCGGTATTCTCGATCCAGAGAGCGCTCCGTTCGCGGAGTGGACCATCGACCACCTTTAAGTTCCGTCCTGTGAGGCGGGGAAGGAGGTCAGGATGCCGGCACGAGTCGTGCTGCAGCAGGCTGACATCACGCGCGCCCTGACGCGCATCTCGCACGAGATCCTCGAATCCAATCGCGGCGGTTCGGATCTCGTCCTCCTCGGAATCCCGACGCGCGGGGTGACGCTCGCCCGACGCATCGGCGAGCTGCTCGAAGATTTCGAGCCCGGTTCGGGTGTCGTCGGAACGCTCGACGTGACGATGTACCGCGATGACCTGGATCGCCAGCCCACCCGGACCCCGAGCCCCACCGTGCTCCCGCCCGACGGCATCGACGGCAAGACCGTCGTGCTCGTCGACGATGTGCTCTACTCGGGCCGCACCATCCGCGCCGCGCTCGACGCCATCGGCGACCTCGGTCGCCCTCGCGCGGTGCGCCTCGCCGTCCTCGTCGACCGCGGACACCGCGAGCTCCCCATCCGCGCCGACTTCGTCGGCAAGAACCTCCCCACCGCCTCCTCGGAGCGCATCTTCGTGCGCCTCGCGGAGAGCGACGGCGAGGATTCCGTCTCGATCGAGGGGGGCGCATGAAGCACCTGCTCTCCACCGTCGACCTCAGCCGTGCCCAGGCGCTCGAGATCCTCGATGTGGCCGAGGATATGGCCGACGTCGCGACGCGCGCCGTCCCGAAGCTCCCGACGCTGCGCGGCAAGACCGTCGCGAACCTGTTCTTCGAGGACTCGACCCGCAC
>JAEYUT010000184.1 GCA_023432305.1 Actinomycetes bacterium | reverse complement strand
CCTGCGGACCGCGCGACGAAGAGCCTCGAGTGCCCCCGCTCGAAGAGCGGGCACGCGAGGATGACGACCGGGTGCTCGTGGCCATGCGGCAACGCTAGCGGGCGCGTCGGACGGTGTGCCGCAAGGAACTCGGCGCGCCCGGGACTCAGGCCTCGATGACGACGGGGATGATCATCGGACGACGACGGTGCTGGGTGTTGACCCAGCGTCCGACCGTGCGGCGCACCGCCTGGCTGTAGCCGTGGGTGTCCTTCACGCCGCCCTGCGCCGCCTCGGCGAGAGCCTTCACGATCTGCGGGCGCACATCGTCGAAAACCGACTCGTCCTCGGCGAATCCGCGGGCCTGGATCTCGGGGCCGACGATCACCTGACCGGTCTGGCGGTCGATCGCGACGAAGATCGAGATGAAGCCCTCCTCGGCGAGGATGCGTCGATCCTTGAGGTCGGCATCCGTGATCTCACCCACGGTCGACCCGTCCACATACACGAAGCCGATATCGAGCTGGCCGACCACGGTGGCCTCGCCGTCCCTCAGGTCGACGACGACGCCGTTCTCCGCGACGATCGTGTTCTCGTGCGGCACTCCGGTCTCGATCGCGAGGTTCGCGGCCGCCTTCAGGTGACGGTGCTCGCCGTGCACCGGGAACACGTTCCTCGGGCGCAGGATGTTGAAGCAGTAGAGCAGCTCGCCGGCCGCGGCGTGACCTGAGACGTGCACACGGGCGTTGGCTTTGTGCACGACATTCGCGCCGAGCTTCGTGAGTCCGTTGATCACGCGGTAGACGGCGTTCTCGTTGCCGGGGATGAGGCTCGACGCGAGGATGACGGTGTCGCCCTCGCCCACCTCGATGCGGTGGTCGTTGTTGACCATGCGCGCGAGTACAGCCATCGGCTCGCCCTGGGATCCCGTGCTCATGAACACGACGCGATCGTCGGGCATGTCGAGAGCGGTCTTGAGGTCCACGAGCACCCCGGGCGGCACATCCAGGTAGCCCATGTCGGCGGCGATGCCCATGTTGCGCACCATCGAGCGACCCACGAGCGCCACGACGCGACCGTTCGCGACAGCGGCATCCAGCACCTGCTGCACACGGTGCACGTGGCTCGAGAAGCTCGCGACGATCACGCGGCGCTTCGCCTTCGCGATCACCGATTCGATGACGGGGCCGATCTCGCGCTCAAGCGGCGTGAAGCCGGGCACATCGGCGTTCGTCGAATCGGGCAGGAAAAGATCCACGCCCTCCTCGCCGAGCTTCGCGAACGCGCGCAGGTCGGTGATGCGGCCATCGAGCGGCAGCTGATCCATCTTGAAATCGCCCGTGTGCAGAACGAGGCCCGCATCCGTGCGGATGACGATGGCCAGCGCATCCGGGATCGAGTGGTTGACGGCGACGTACTCGAGGCCGAACGGGCCGAGCTGCGTGGTCTGCCCCGCCTTCACCCGGTTCAGGATCGGCGTGATGCGGTGCTCCTTGAGCTTCGCCTCGACGAGCGCGAGCGTGAGCTTGGAACCGTACAGCGGAATGTCGCTGCGCAGCTTCAGCAGGTAGGGAACCGCCCCGATGTGGTCCTCGTGACCGTGCGTGAGCACGACGCCCACGACATCGTCGAGTCGATCGCGGATGCGGTCGAAGTCGGGCAGGATCAGGTCGACACCCGGCTGGTGCTCCTCGGGGAAGAGCACCCCAGCGTCGACGATCAGAAGCTTGCCGTCGATCTCGTAGACGGTCATGTTGCGACCGATCTCGCCGACGCCGCCGAGCGGGATCACGCGCAGCGTTCCCGGCTCGAGGACGGGGGGTTCGATGACGTCGATGGCCATGTGGCCTCCTTGCAGTGTGGCGCCTAGCGCGTCGTGCCGGCGATCTTGGGGAGCGCGCCGCCTGCGGCCGCGTTCCGATCGGGGCGGAAGTTGCTGAAGTCGATGCCCTCGATGTGCTTCACGAGATCGATCTCGTCCTCGATGAGCGCGGCCTCGAAATCCTCTGGACCCACGAGCGGCAGCCGCACGCGGGGGCTCGAGATCATGCCGAGCCCGTGGAGGATGTACTTGGTGGCGACCGTGCCGGGCACGTGGGTCATCGTGGCGCGCACGAGCGGCTCGAGAGCCTTGTGCGCTGCCGTGGCCGCGCGCAGGTCGTTGCCGTTCACGGCATCGACCATGGTGCGGTAGGCGGCGGGCGCGATGTTCGCGGTGACGCCGATGAGACCGACGCCGCCGATCGCGAGCGTCGGGAGCGCGTTGGCGTCATCGCCTGCGAAGTAGAGCAGGTCCGTCTGGTTCATGACGCGGCTGACCTCCGAGAGGTCGCCCTTGGCGTCCTTCACCGCGCGGATGTTGGGGTGCTTCGCGGCGCGCAGGATCGTCTCGTACTTGATCGGGATGCCGGTGCGGCCCGGGATGTCGTAGAGGATCACGGGCAGGTCGGTGGCGTCCGCGACCATGCGGAAGTGCGTGAGGACGCCCGCCTGGGTGGGCTTGTTGTAGTACGGGGTGACGATCATGATGCCGTCGGCTCCCGCCTTCTCGCTCTTCTTGTAGAGCTCGATGGCATGCGCGGTTTCGTTCGAACCGCCGCCGGTGATGATCTTCGCGCGACCGGCTGCGACATCCTTCGCGACCTCGACGAGCTTGATCTTCTCGGGGTCGGTGAGGGTCGAGGTCTCGCCCGTGGTTCCCGTCACGACGACGCCGTCGGCACCGTGCGAGACGACATAGTCCACGTGCTTCTCGACGTCGGCCCAATCCACTTCGCCGTCGGCCGTGAACGGGGTCACGAGCGCGACGAGGACCTGTCCGAAGGGGTTCTCTGCAGTCGACACGCTCTCCAGGCTATCGCGTGGCGGACACCGAACTCGCACGCCGTGACCGACCGCGGCGGCGCGTACTGATCTCTACCCCGAAGACTCGTGCCTCGTGAATGGCTCACCCGGGGTGTCGCGGTCACCCGCCTGCATCTGCCCGCCGCCCGCAGAACGACTCTTCCTCGTGGTCATGAAGCGCCGCACGCGACCGACACC
>JAEYUT010000159.1 GCA_023432305.1 Actinomycetes bacterium | reverse complement strand
GCTGCGGAGGTCCTCGAGTCGCACGCCGTCCAGGCCGGATTCGCTGATCCGGTAGGCGGGGCTCTCCGGGACGTGCACGTGGAACGGCACCGCGAGGGTCGCGGCCCCCGAGGCGACAGCGGACGCGACGCCCGGCACGGAGTCCTCGACGGCCACGCATGCGCGGATGTCGACGCCGAGGAGCTCGGCGGCGCGCAGGTAGGGCGTGGGATGCGGCTTCGGCTCGTCGACCTCGTCGCCCGCGACGACGACATCGAACGCCGCGGTTCCCAGCTGCTCGTCGAGGGCGCGCGCGATGCGGTCGGCCATGCGGCGGATCGACATCGTCACGAGCGCAGTGGGAACACCGGCGGCGCGCAGCTCGGCGAGGAGCTCACGAGCGCCGGGGCGCCACGGCACCTCCACCTCGATCTGCGCGAGGACGCGGTCGGTGAGCGTGTCGATGATCTCCGGCACCGAGAGTCCGACGCCCTGCGACTGGAAGACGCGGGCCGAATCCTCGAGCCCGGATCCCACGAGCTGGAGACCGTCCTCCTGCGTCCAGGATCCGCCCCACTCGGCCACGAGGCCCACCTCGGCATTCAGCCAGTAGGGCTCGGTGTCGACGAGCGTGCCGTCCATGTCGAACAGGACGGCAGCGGGAACGGGATTCGAAGTGCTCACGACGGGCAAGTCTACGGGCGCGGACCTATCCTCTTAGAGACGCCCGAACGGGTGGGAAGGTGGTTCGGTGACTGACCGCGGTGAGGCATGGGGACTCGGAGGGTCGACGCTCGTCGTCGCCTTCGAGGGCTGGAACGACGCCGGAGAGGCTGCATCCTCGGCGGTGAGGCGTCTGCGCGACCAGCTCGGGCTGGTGCCGTTCGTCGAGCTCGAGCCCGAGGACTACTTCGACTTCCAGTTCAACAGGCCGCTCATCGCCTTCGATGACAACGGCGACCGCGTGATCTCCTGGCCGAGCGTCGTGCTCTCGGGGGCACCGGATCGCAGCGAAGGAGTGCATGTGCTCCTCGGCACGGAGCCGTCGCGCGGCTGGAAGACCTTCGCCGAGGAGGTGCTCGACGCCGTCTCGGTATGCGGCATCGAGCGCATCGTGTTCCTCGGGGCGATGCTCGCCGACGTGCCGCACACGCGTCCGATCTCGGTGTTCGCCTCCAGTGAGAACGCCGAGGTTCGGGAGGAGTTCGGCCTCGAGCGCTCCACCTACGAGGGCCCCGTCGGCATCATCTCGGTGCTCGCCGACGCCGCCGAGCGCGCCGGCATCCCCACGATCTCGATCTGGGCGTCCGTGCCGCACTATGTGCACAATGCGCCCTCCCCCAAGGCGACGCTCGCGCTGCTCGAGCGACTCGAGGATTTCATCTCCGTCGAGGTCGAGCGCGGAACGCTCGACGATGATGCCGCCGCCTGGGAGCGCGGCATCGACGCTCTCGCCGGCGACGACGACGACATGTCCGCCTACATCGAGCAGCTCGAGCAGGCACGCGACACCGTCGACTCTCCCGAAGCCTCGGGCGATGCGATCGCCGAGGAGTTCGAGAAGTACCTCCGCAAGCGCGACGACGACACGCCGCCCGCGCCCTGAGGTCTCCCGCTCAGCTCGCCAGCGGCTGCAGCACGCCCACGCTCAGCAGCACGATGATCGTGCCGCCGAGCAGGATGCGGTAGATCACGAACGGCAGGAACGAGCGCTTCTCCAGGTACTTCATGAGGAACGCGATCACCGCGTAGCCGACGGCGAACGCCACGAGGGTCGCCACGGCGGTCTCCGCGAAGCCGTACGCGTTCGTTCCGGGCTCGCGGAACGAGGTCGCCAGCTCGTAGAAGCCGCTTCCGAAGACGGCGGGCACGGCCAGCAGGAACGCGAAGCGGGCGGCCGCGGGGCGCGTGTACCCGAGTGCGAGCCCCGCGCTGATGGATGCTCCCGACCTGCTCACACCCGGAATCAGGGCGAGCATCTGGGCGAAGCCGATGAGGATGCCATCCCGGTAGCCCATGTCGGTGAGCTCCTTGACGCGGCGCCCGAAGGCGTCGGCCGCCCACAGCAGCAGGCCGAAGCCGATGAGCACGAACGCGGTGATCCAGAGCGAGCGCAGCGCGTCGCGGATCAGGTCCTGCAGGAAGAAGCCGGCGAGCACGATCGGAACGGTGCCGATGATGATGAGCCAGCCGAGTCGCACATCCGGGTCGTCCTTCGGCACCGCGACGGCGTGCGACCCGCTCGGCGAGCGGAAGGAGCGGAACCATCGCCCGATGATCCGGGTGATGTCCTTCCAGAAGTAGATCAGAACGGCCGTCTCGGTGCCGAGCTGCGTGATCGCGGTGAAGGTCGCACCCGGGTCGCCCCACTGTGCGAGGTCGCCGATGATGCGCAGGTGCGCGCTGGATGAGATCGGCAGGAACTCGGTGAGGCCCTGGATGATGCCCAGGATGATCGCTTCGAGGAAGTCCACGAGGGTCGATTCTGTCACCCGTCTGCGTCCGCCGGGTCCGCCGCGCGGAGGAAGCCGCTATGCCTCGAGCAGGAAGTCGGTGAGCACGGCGCGGCCGAATGCGAGCGCGTCGAGCGGCACGCGCTCATCCACCCCGTGGAACATCGCCGGGAAGTCGAGACCGGGGCCGAGCTTGAGCGGCGCGAATCCGTAGCCCGTGATCCCGAGAGCACTCAGCGCCTTGTTGTCGGTGCCACCCGAGAGCAGATACGGAAGGATGTCCGCCTCCGGATCATGGCGCCTGAGGGTCGAGACCATCGTCTCGACGAGCGGACCGGAGAACGGCTGCTCGAGGCCCACCTCGTTCACGAGCACCTCGATCTCGATGTCGGGGCCGGCGAGCTCGCGCAGAGTCGCGAGCGTCTCCTCCTCGCGCCCCGCGAACGGGCGCACATCGATGAGCGCCTCCGCGCGATCCGGGATGACGTTGTGCTTGTACCCGGCCTCGAGGACGGTGGGGTTGGAGGTGGTGCGGAGCGTGGAGCGCAGGAAGCCCGCCGCGAGACCCGTGCTCTCGATGAGCTCCACGGGATCCGCGTCGGGGGCGGCGTGCAGCACCCGTCGGAGGCCGTCGAGCATCGCGCTCGTCGTCGGGCCGTAGGAGATCGGCCACTCGTGACGGCCTATCCGCACGATCGCCTCCGCGAGCTTGGTGACGGCGTTGTCGTGGATGAGCCGCGAACCGTGAGCGGCGACCCCGCGAGCGATGAGCCTGATCCAGACGAGCGCTTTCTCTCCGGTCTGCAGCAGGTAGGCGCGCTGGCTTCCGAGGTCGACGGAGTAGCCGCCCACCTCGCTGATCGCCTCGGTGGCACCCGCGAACAGCTCCGGGTGGTTCTCGACGGCGAAGCGCGAGCCGAACTCTCCCCCGTTCTCCTCGTCGGCGAAGAAGGCGATCACGAGATCCCGGGCAGGCTGACGACCGGAGCGCAGGATGTCGCCGAGGCTCGTGAGGATCATGGCGTCCATGTCCTTCATGTCGACTGCCCCGCGTCCCCACAGCATTCCGTCGCGGATCTCGCCCGCGAACGGGTCGACGGTCCAGTTGGCGGGGTCGGCGGGCACCACATCGAGGTGGCCGTGCACGACGAGCGCGGGCCGAGAGGAATCGGCGCCGGGGATGCGCGCGAAGACGCTGGTGCGTCCGGGGGCCGAGTCGATGAGACGCGACGGCACCCCCATGCTCGCGAGCTCGGCCTCGACGTACTGTGCCGCCTCCGACTCGCCATTGGAGCGCCCCTGACCCCAGTTCGTGGTGTCGATGCGAATCAGATCGCGTGCGATTCTCGCCGTGTCTTCCAGGGGTTTCTCCATGCGACCACCGTACTCGCGGGGTGCGGAAGCGGTGTGAGGGGCCTCCGTGTGCATTTGCACTCCGTGAAGCGTGGTAATGTCTTTCTCGGCGCTCGGAGCGGTGAGAAACCGCGAAAAGCAGCTGACTCGCGCGGGTGGCGGAATGGTAGACGCGCTAGCTTGAGGTGCTAGTGTCCTTCGGGACGTGGGGGTTCAAGTCCCCCTTCGCGCACGAGTCTGAAGGCCCCGGATCGATGATCCGGGGCCTTCGTCGTCTCATCTCCCCGCAGGTCCATCTCCGCGAAATATGACATGTCATCTCTGCGCGTCGCGCGGGTGCGGACACTGTTTCGGCTTAGCATCGCGTTCACCATGAAACCCGGTCCTGTGCGCATGAGAGG
>JAEYUT010000377.1 GCA_023432305.1 Actinomycetes bacterium | reverse complement strand
CGGCTCGGGGGCGACGGTCGGTGCGGGCTCGGGCGTCTGCGACTCCACGGGCGCCGTCGTGGGCGCGGGCTCCGGCGCCTTGCAGCCGACGAGCAGTGCCGAGGCGACCACGAGCATGACGGCTGCGGTGGTGCGGCGCGGTCGTCTCATGGGGTCCTCTCGGGGATGCGGCGTGCGGAGGGCACGGCTCCACGAGTCTAGAACGGCAGCGCCTCGGCGAGGTCGCTCTCGGCGGGGAAGCCCGTCTCGTGCTCCTCTGCGCCATGCGACGCCTCGGAGGCATCGGACGCCTCGGCGCTCTCGGCCTGACTCGCGGCCGCCGCGGCCGCACGAGGGGTCTTCGTGTACTCGGCGGTGCCCCAGGCGAGGTCGGGCCCGAGCGCGTCGGCGATGATCTCGACATCGCGGCCGCTCTTCTCGCCGTCACGCCACTCGCGCACCCGCAGCCGGCCCGTGACGACGACGCGGTGCCCCTTCTCGAGGGAGGCGTGGAGGTTCGCGGCGAGCTGGCGGAACGTCGTGATCGAGAACCAGTTGGTGTCGGCGTCGACCCAGGTGCGGGTCGTGCGGTCGAAGCGACGGTGATGCGAGGCGAGCCGGAACGAGCTGATCTCGAGGCCTTCGCTGGTGACGGTGTGCGTGATGGGCGTCGCGATGAGTCCCGTGACGGTGATCGTGTCGGGCATGGCTCCTCCTGGGGTGCGTGCGGATGGGCGACGCACGGCCGTGGCCGTCGTGCCGGATTCACCTCGGCCGTGCGTCGTCTCCGAAGCGTCGCGGATCGTTCGCGCACACGACGGACCGCGCCGCCGTCTCGTGGACGCACGGCGCGGTCCGCACAGGTGGAGGAGGGGTGCGCCCCTCAGTGCTCTCGGAACTCCGGCATGTCGGTGCCGGGAAGGAGCGCCGCGTGGAGGGCGCTCTTGGCGACGTCGAGGCTGGGGTAGCTGCCGCGGTATTCGGTGTCCGAGAGCAGCTTCATCTTGAACGTGTCGCCGATGCGGTGGATGGTTCCGAGGGCTCCCGACTCGCCGAAGGCGACCCACCGCTGATCGACGGTGCTGCTGTCACTCATGATCGACTCCCTTGCAGGTGGCACGGTTCGTGCCTCGACCGTACTCCGCCCACGCGCGCCCGAGCCGACCTCTCGGCGATCATTCAGCCCCAGAGCCGAGGGTCGCCAGGCCCGCCCAGGTGACGTCGAGCAGGCGCTCGTAGCTCACATCGACGTCGTCCGGCATCCGGAACCCGCCAGCGGCGTCGAGCACGATGAAGCCGTGCGTGGCGGCGCGCAGGATGCGGACCGCATCGATGAGGCGGTCTTCGGGAACCCCGCCCGCGGCGAGCGCGCGGGACAGCGCGGCGACGGCGCGCGCGGCGGCGGCCGTGTACTCCTCGGACGCGTCGCGCCCGGGAGCGGGCTGACCTGCCGCATAGAGGCCCGGATGCGCGGTCGCGAAGGCCCGGACGGCGCGTCCGACGGATCGCACGGCGCTGAGCCCATCGCTCGGCTCGCCCGTCTGCTCGATCGCGTCGGCGAGACGGGTGATGGCGATGGTCGCGACGGCATCGCGCAGCGCGTCGAGTGAGGGCACGTGCTTGTAGAGGCTCGGCACCGCGACACCTGCCCGCGCTGCCACCCGCGCGAGGGTGAGCGGTGTGCCGGGATCCTCGTCGATGAGCTCGAGCGCGATCGCGACGACCGCATCGCGGCTGAGGCCCGCCCTAGGCATGGGCGCCGTTGCGTGCGCCGGCGGTGCGGGCGGCGAAGTCGCGGATGACGGGGATCACCAGGTCGGGGCGCTGGCGGTGCGGGTAGTGCGCCGCGTCCTCGATCAGCAGCGTCTCGGCGCCCAGCACCTCGGCGACGTGCGCGAGCTCGGCGGCGGGGTCGCGGTAGTCGGGGTCGAGCGCGCCGATGACGGCGAGCGCCGGAGCCGTCACATCGGCGACGCGGTCGGCGACCTCGGCGTGGTCGAGGGTGACCGCGAGCCGCCGGAACTCGGCGAGGCGTCCGGGGCGCCGCAGCCAGGCGCGGATCCGGGCGACGTGCGCCGCATGGTCGGCGGGGGCCGCTCCCTTGTTGATCACGGAGCGGTAATACCAGGTCCACGCGGCGACGCCCCAGGGGCGCGCGAACAGCATCCGGAACATGGCCCGCATGAGGCGCGGATCGCCGGGGGCGTTGCGCACGAACGGCGACACGAGCACGATTCCGCGAACGAGTTCGGGATGCTGCGCGGCGACGAGTACGGCGGCGGAGGCGCTCATCGACGTGCCGATGAGGAGCGCCGGCTCTCCGAGCTCGTCGATGAGTGCGGCGATGTCGGAGGCGGTGGCGATGTCGCCGAGCTCGGCGAATCCGATGTCGGAGTCCCCGTGGCCGCGCAGGTCGAGCTGCGCGACGCGAAAGCCGTCGGCGATGAGCGCGTCGGCGAGCGCGTCGTCGGCGCTGCGCAGGTCGCCCATGCCGGGGACGGCGATGACGAGGGGTCCTGCGCCGCGCACGGCGTAGGCGAGACGGCGCCGAGCGTCGCCGTCGAGGCGGTTCAGGGAGGAGGTCATGACCCCAAAGCTAATGGCATTAGCTTTGGGGCGCAACCCCCGCGTTCAGGCAGCCTTCACGTACTGCGCGAAGCCCTTCCGAACCTTGTTGACCTTCGGCACGGCGACCGCCATGCAGTAGCCCTGCCCCGGGTTCTTCGCGAAGAAGTCCTGGTGGTACTCCTCCGCCCGATAGAACTCTCCGAGCCGGGTGATCGTGGTGACCACTCCCCCGCCCCAGATCTCCGCCGCCCGCTCGCGCGCCGCCTCGAACTCGGCCTTCTGCTCGTCATCGGCGTAGAACATCGCCGAGCGGTACTGGGTGCCGACATCGTTGCCCTGACGATTCAGCTGACGCGGGTCGTGCAGCGTGAAGAAGACGTCGAGGATGACATCCGCGGGAATGACCTCCTCATCGAACGTCACCGCCACAGCCTCCGCGTGCCCCGTCGTCCCGGTGCAGACGAGCTCATAGGACGGGTCCTGAACGGAGCCGCCCGTGTACCCCGACACGACGTCGTGCACGCCCTCGAGCGTGCGATAGACGGCGTCGAGACACCAGAAGCAGCCACCGGCGAGAACGAATGTGCGCATGGTGCGACCCTACTTTCCTGGGATTCGATGGGACAGAGGGTGCAACACTGCGCGGCGTCGATCCGTTCCCTACGCTGGGCAGATGCCGTACACCGCCGCACCCGACCGCTACGACCGCCTCGAGTACGCCCGCGTCGGGCGCAGCGGACTGAAGCTCCCCCGCATCTCGCTGGGCCTGTGGAACAACTTCGGTCACGACCGCCCGCTCACCGCCCAGCGCGACATCGTGCTGCGCGCCTTCGACCGCGGCGCCACCCACTTCGATCTCGCCAACAACTACGGCCCGCCCCCCGGCTCCGCCGAGGAGAACTTCGGACGCATCCTCGCAAGCGATCTGCGTCCGTACCGCGACGAGATCGTCGTGTCGTCGAAGGCCGGATACGACATGTGGCCGGGGCCGTATGGCGAATGGGGCTCGCGCAAGTACCTGCTGTCGTCGCTCGACCAGTCGCTCACGCGCCTCGGGCTCGACTATGTCGACATCTTCTACCACCACCGCCCCGACCCCGAGACGCCCATCGAGGAGACGATGGGCGCACTCGCCCACGCGGTACGCAGCGGCAAGGCGCTCTACGCCGGCATCTCCAACTACGGACCCGATGACACCCGACGCGCCTTCGATGCGCTCGCGGCGGAGGGCGTTCCGCTTCTCATCCACCAGCCCTCCTATTCGATGTTCAACCGCCTCCCCGAGCAGGGTCTGCTGGAGACGATCGCCGAGATCGGCATCGGCTCGATCGTGTTCTCCCCGCTCGCGCAGGGACTGCTGACGGATCGCTACCTGCAGGGCATCCCGGCGGGTTCGCGAGCTGCGGAGGGACGCTGGATCGACGCCGACACGATCGACGACGTCTACCTGGAGCGCGCTCAGGCTCTCAACGAGATCGCGAAGGGACGCGGCGCGACGCTCGCCCAGCTCGCGCTCCTGTGGGTGCTGCGCCAGCCGGCCGTGACGAGCGCCCTCATCGGCGCATCCAGTGTGCGTCAGCTCGACGACAACCTCGACACGCTCGACCAGTCGCCCCTGACGGACGACGAGATCGCCGCGATCGAGCCGTTCGCGGTGCACGGGACAGCCCGCCGCGGCTGAGCGGGCGAAGCTGAGCGCGGGCTCCGGGTTTTCGCGCCACGCGGGGGAAGACAGTCCGTTCTGCCGACTGCCGACTTATGGTGCGGCCTATGCAGTGGTGGAACGATCTCGTGACCTGGTTCTCTTCAGACGCCGGACAGCTGGTGCTCGTCTCGGCCGTGATCCCCTTCGTCGCGATCGTCGTGGCCGGTGTCGTCGCCGCGCTCATCGGCCGTGCCGCCGTGAAGCGGATCGTCGGACAGCGCGACTACGAAACGCGCGCGGCAGCCGTGGCAGCGCTCATCTCGGTGGGTCAGGATGCGGTGCGCTGGCACGGCCAGACCCCCGCCGCGCGCGACCACTCCGAGCGCCTCGCGCGCGACGCCGACGCGCAGGTGCGCCTGCTGCCGATCCCCCGATCCGACCTCGCCGCGGACTGGGCCGCCCACCAGCTCGCCGACATGCGCATCAACTCGGTGAGCTTCAGCTTCCAGGCGGAGCAGACCCTGGCGGAGTACCGCGACCGTCTCATCCTGTGGCTGCGCAAGCCCGGCAAGGCTCGCAAGCTCTTCGCCGCCGATCTGGAGCGCTGGCGCTACGAGGACCAGAGCATCGACCCGCTCGTCACCGAGCAGCAGAAGTGGGCCGAGGAGCAGTTCACGGCCAGCACCGCGCAGAACGTGGAGCATGCTCCCGACGTGATCGTCCCGGATGTCATCATCCCCGCGTCCGTCACCGCCCCCGCCGCCGCGACGATGGTCGGCGAACCGGTCGTCAGCGCCCCCACGTCGGGCGAGCCCACCACCACCCTCACTCCCTCGGATGCGTTCGTGAACCGCTACGCCACGCCGCTCGCGGCGACATCGACCGGTCTCGACAGCGACACCGAGGCGGAGGTCGCCGAGATCGTCGAAGACTCGGCGAACGACGAGGCTCGCTGAGCGTCAGAGGCTCGTTCCCAGTCCCGCCTCGCGCGCGGCGATGACCGCCTCGGAGCGGCCCGACACCTGCAGCTTGACGAAGATGTTCGACACGTTGTTGCGCACGGTCTTCGGCGACAGGTAGAGCGCCCGGGCGATGTCGGCGTTGGACCGACCCGCGGCCACGTGCTCGAGGATCTCGCGCTCGCGCGCCGTGAGCTGAGGGAACGCGACCTCGCTCACGGCGGGCGCGGGCGAGGCGAAGAACTCGGCGATGCGCAGCGCGATGCTCGGACCGAACACCGCGTCGCCTTCCGCCACCGAGCGGATGGCACGCGAGATGTCATGCTGGCCGGCGCCTTTCACCAGGTAGCCGCGTGCTCCCGCGCGCATCGCCTGGAAGACGGTCTCATCGGATTCCGACATCGTGAGCACGACGATTCCGATGTGCGGCTGGCGCGCCATGATCTGGCGCGTCGCCTCGACGCCGTCCAGGTTCGGCATCTGCACATCCATGACGATCACGTCGGGCTGGAGGTCGTCGGCGAGCGCCACCGCCTCGCGCCCGTCGCTCGCCGTCCCCACCACCTCGAGACCCTGAAGCGACCCGAGCAGCGCCGCGAGGCCATCCCGGTAGATCGGATGGTCGTCGACGAGCATCACGCGGATGCTCGACTCGCCAGCTCCCGCGGTCACGCCTTCTTCGGACATCTCATGCACCTTCCTCACTGAGCGGATACGGAAGCCTCACGGCGATGGGGTCGGGAGCGGGGGCAGGAAGCACGGCCCGGATCACCGTGCCGCCTCCCGAGCGCCGACGCACCTCGAGCGCTCCCCCGAGCTCCGCGGCGCGCTCGCGCATCGACAGCAGACCGACCCCGGCGTCCGCCGACGCGTCGATGCCTGTGCCGTCGTCCGAGATCTCGATGACGAGCGCGTTCTGCTCGCGATTCATCCACACCCACACGTGCCGGGCCCGGGCGTGACGCTGCACGTTCACGAGCGCCTCCGAGACGATCCGGTACGCCGCGACCTCGACGGCGGCGGGAACCGCCGACGGAACGGTGATGTCAGTGTCGACGGTGTGCTCCCCCGCATCGGCGAGGCGGCGGGCGAGCTGCTCGACGGCGCCGACGAGACCCAGATCGTCGAGTGTCGGCGGGCGCAGATCGTGCGCCAGTCGACGGATCTCGGTGACCGCCACGCGGATGTCGTCGGAGGCCCGCGCGAGCAGGTCGTCGGCGCCCCGCGGATCGGAGCCGAGCGTGTTGCGGGCGGCTTCGATCCGCAGCTGAACGCCGGCGAGCGCCGGCCCCAGGCCGTCGTGCAGATCACGGCGGAGGCGCTGCCGTTCGTCTTCGCGGGCGCGGACGAGCTCCTCGCGGATGCTCTGCAGCTCGGCGCTCAGGGCGCTCGCCCGCACCGCCGCGGCCGCCTGGCGCACCAGGTCGGCGAGCAGCTGCTCGTCACCTGCGGTGAGCCGCGCGCGGCGCCCCGGCGCCATCTTGAGCGTCCCGATCCGCTCCCCGCGGTAGCTGAGCGGCATGCGCGTGAGCTCATCCGATGTGTACCCGTACTGGGAGACGAGCCGCGACCCGTCGGGACGGTCGACCTCCACCACGACGCACGGCGAGACGAACGCATGCGCGACCGACTTCGCGAGATGGTGCAGCTGGTCGTCCGGCTCGACCGCCTCCTCGAGCCGGGCGCTCAG
>JAEYUT010000116.1 GCA_023432305.1 Actinomycetes bacterium | reverse complement strand
ACCGGGTGCGCTGTAGCGGTGGGGACCGTGCGGTTTCACCCGCCGCGTCGAAGGGGGCTGGTCAGGGGGCCGGGTGCGGGCGCAAGGGTCAGTCCTCGTCGGGCTGCTCGGCGGCGAGGCGGTCGGCCTCGGCGCTCGTGAGGTTCTCGTCGGCGACGTCCGGATCCACCGCGACCTCGCCATCGCGCTCGAGCGTGCCGTCGACCTCGCCCTCCACGATCGGAACCAGAGGCTGAATGGGGATGAAGTTGTTGTTCGTCATGGCCTCACGCTAGAAACCGCCGTGCGGCGCAGCCACGGGGTTGACGGGGCGGCCGGAAGCCGTCAGGCGAGCAGCGGCTCCTGCGTCTCGGTGACGGGGATCGGCTCGGCGGGCAGCCGGCGAACCCGCGCACGGCGGCGCTTCCTCTCCGGGATCATGGTGCGCATCTCGTCGAGCTTGCCGAAGCACAGAAGCCGGTCGCCAGCCTCCAGGATCACGTTCTTTCGCGGGTTGGGGATCACGAGCGTGCCGCGGTGCAGGGTGAGCACGGTGATGTCGCGCTCCCAGAGCCCCGCGTCGCCGAGGGGACGGCCCACGAACTCCGCGTTCGGCAGCATCTGCAGCTCGGCGACCCCGTAGCCGGTCGACACCGAGAGGCGCTGGCGCACATCGATCTCGGGGAACGCCACCTGACCGGCGATGTAGTCGATGATCGCGCCCGCGACATCCAGCTGCGTGGCGGTCTCGATGCCCTGCAGTCCCGGCGAGGAGTTGACCTCCATCACGAGCGGCCCGTCGTTGCCTTCGAGCATGTCGACGCCCGCGACCCGCAGGCCCATGATCTGGGCGCTGCGCACCGCCGCCTGCTCGTACTCCGGCGGCAGGGCGACGCGCTCGACGGATCCGCCGCGGTGCACGTTGGAGCGGAACTCGTCGCCCTTCGCAGTGCGGCGCATCGCCGCGACCACCCGGTCGCCCACCACGAGGGCGCGGATGTCGCGTCCGCGGCTCTCCGAGATGAAGCGCTGGATGAGCACGTTCTGGTTGGTGGAGTGCAGCGTCTCGATGATCGCCTCGGCGGTCTTCACATCCGGGGCGAGGATGACGCCGATGCCCTGGGTGCCTTCGAGGAGCTTGATGACGACGGGGGCGCCGCCGACGCGCTCGATCGCGGGGCGGACATCCGCGCGGTTGCGCACGAACGTGGTGGCGGGCATGCCGATGTTGTGGCGCGACAGGATCTGGTTGGCGCGGAGCTTGTCGCGGGCGTTCGAGATGCCGTTGGCGGTGTTGGGGGTGTAGACGTCCATCTGCTCGAACTGGCGCACCACGGCGGTGCCGAAGTAGGTGATCGAAGCGCCGATGCGCGGCAGGACGGCGTCGTAGTCGCTGAGCGGGCGACCGCGGAACTGCAGGTCGGGCTCGTCGCCGGTGAGGTCGATCGCGAACCGCAGGGTGTTGAGCACCTTCACCTCATGGCCTCGCTGCTGCGCCGCCGCGCGCAGGCGCTGCGTGGAGTACGCCCGAGGGGCGCGCGAGAGGATGGCGAGTTTCATGTGGAGCGGCCTGCCAATATAGGTGGGATGAGCGAGAACACCCATTCAAACACCCTTGTGGGGTGGCGAGAATGGGTGCAGCTTCCGGGGATCGGCGTGCCGTGGATCAAAGCCAAGATCGACACGGGCGCGCAGACCTCCTCCATCCACGCCTACGACCCTGTCGTGTTCGAGAAGGACGGCGCGGATTGGGTGCGCTTCGCGGTGCATCCGTGGCAGAAGTCGGATGAGGATCCGGTGGTCGTCGAGTGCCCGATCCGCGATCGGCGGAACGTGCGCAGCTCGTCGGGGCATGTGCAGGAGCGCATCGTCGTGCTCATGAGGATCGTGCTCGCCGGGCGCGAGGTGACCGCGGAGGTGACCCTCAGCAACCGCGACCAGATGGGCTTCCGGATGCTCATCGGCCGTGAGGCGCTGCGGCATGGCTTCGTCGTGGACTCGTCGCGCTCGTTCGTGGGGCCCCGGGCTCCCGGTGGTGCGCGTCGCCGCAATCGCGGCCGCGAATAGCCTGCGCGCAGGGAGGCGCCGCGGCTAGCCTGGCGGCATGCGCACCCCTGCCGCGTACCTGAGGGGCGTCCGGTTTCCGGAGGCCTTTCACGGTCACGGCATCGAGCGCGGGTTCTTCGAGGGCTGGTACATCAAGCTCGTCTCGGCCGATCGCACGCAGCGCTGGGCGGTGATCCCCGGCATCTTCCGGGGTGTGGGTGCGGATGCGGAGCGCGATGAGGCGTTCGTGCAGGTGCTCGACGGGCTCACCGGCCGCAGCTGGTATCACGTGTTCCCGATCGACGCGTTCCGGGCATCCGATCGGCGTTTCGAGGTGGAGGTGGCGGGCAACCGCTTCGACAGCACGGGCGTCACTCTCGACCTGCCGCAGCTGACCGGCCGCAACGACTACACGGCGCCGCTGGATCCGTTCCCCGTCACCTGGCGTGCGCCGGGGATCATGGGCTGGTTCGGGCTGGTGCCGAAGATGGAGTGCTTCCACGGCATCGTGTCGCTCGGGCATCCGCTCGCGGGCGAGCTGCGGGTCGAAGGCGAGCCGGCGAGCTTCGCCGCCGGCCGCGGCTACATCGAGAAGGACTGGGGCTCGGCGTTCCCTGCGGGTTACGTATGGCTTGCGAGCAACCACATCGACGCGGATGCGGGGGCCTCGCTCGTCGCGTCGGTCGCCACGATCCCGTGGATGCGGCGGGCGTTCCGCGGCACGATCATCGCGCTGCGTCACGGGGGCGACCTGCACACCTGGGCCACCTGGAACCGCTCGACGGAGCGGCGGCTCGACATCGACGACAGCCATGTGCACTGGAGTGTCACGGGGCGCGCCGGCACGCTCGAGCTCACGGCCGAGCGGGTGAGGGGCGGTCTGCTGCACGCGCCCCTGCGCACGGCGATGCATCAGCGCGTGGAGGAGACGCTCGACGCGCGCGTGCGCATCCGGCACACGGGCTCGGATGGGCGGGTGCTGCTCGACGGCACCGGCGAGTGCGTCGGCCTGGAGGTCTTCGGCGACATCGAGCGGATGCTCGCCCTCTAATCTGTTCCGGTGACCACCACCCGCACCCTCCGCACCCGAGTGCTGACACTCGTCGAGGCGAAGCCGTTCCAGCGCGGCATCATCGGCCTCATCATCCTGAACGCCGTGATCCTGGGGCTCGAGACCTACCCGGGGGTCATGGAGGCGGTCGGCCACGAGCTCGAGCTGCTGAACACGGTGATCATCGCGATCTTCGTGGTCGAGCTCGTGCTGCGCATCTGGGCGTACGGCTGGCGGTTCTTCGCCAACGGGTGGAACATCTTCGAC
>JAEYUT010000045.1 GCA_023432305.1 Actinomycetes bacterium | reverse complement strand
ACCGCCAACCGCTGCTGCAGTGCCGCTCGCAAAGCCGAAGGCGAGCACGGCTGAGAGTGTCCAGCTAGGAGCGGTCGTTACCCGTTCGTGCGATTCGGTTTCGAAAATGCAGGTGGTTCCTGTCGGCCACCAAGACCAGTAGGCGTCGACTGGCCACAGCACTTCGTCGTTGGGGGAACTGTTCGCCACGTTCACTCGGCGATCGCAAAGTGGGAGGGACTCCCGCTCGCTGAAGTGCGCCCCGAGGACGATGAGCAGGCAAGCAATCGCTGTGATGGACCCGAGCGCAAGGAGCAGAACCGCCCACGGGCGGATGGTTACATTCGATGTTGCGCCCAAATGGACCGGTCCCCGTTCTTGGCGGATGAGGCGAAGTGGCTCGTGCGGACAGGCTAGTTTAGAGCCCCAGGGGTACCAAGTGCCCCATTTGGGGCGTGCTCGGAATATGGGTCGCGGGTCGGTACTCATACGCCACCCGCGGCACGACCGATCTCGATGATGGGAGCAATCGAGGGTCGCGACACACGCACCTATATAAAAGGTGCGGTTCGCGGCTCTCTCTTATTTATCCGGGAGAGAAGTGTCGTCGCGATGAAGGGGCGGTCTGAATCGGCCTGACTTTCGTTCCTATCGGGAGCCTTGTCCGGCACGTGCCGGGTTGGCTGATTCGAGGTCAGCGTAATACGCCTGTTCGACCTCGAGCGGGGTGCGCATGTCGAGCTCGCCGTGGAGGCGGGAGTTGTTCCACCACCACACCCACTCGAGCGTTGCGAGTTCAACCTGCTCGACGGTGCGCCAGGGTCCGCGATGACGGATCAGCTCGGTCTTGTAGAGGTTGTTGATCGCCTCGGCCAGGGCATTGTCGTAGCTGTCGCCGACAGTTCCTGTCGAGGGAACGGCCCCGAGTTCGACGATCCGGTCGGTGTAGACCATCGCCATGTAGTTCGAGCCGTGGTCCGAATGATGCGTGAGCCCGGTGAGATCGTCACCGGCACCCCAGGCGGCCATGTCGAGGGCCTGCAACGGCAGAATCTCCGAGCGCAGCGTCGCCGCGACGTTCCACCCGACGATGCGCCTCGAATAGACGTCGTTGACGAACGCGACGTAGGCGAAACCACTCCAGGTCGCGACGTAGGTGACGTCGCAGACCCAGAGCCGCCGGGGCGCCGGCGCGGTGAAGCGGCGGTTCACGAGATCACTCGGCAGCACGGTCGTCTAGTCGGGGCGGGTCGTGAACACCCGCTTCGACTTACGGACGCCACGCACCCCAGCGAGCCGCATGAGGCGTTCGGTCTGGTCGCGGCCGACCTGCCATCCCTGCCGACGCATCAGCGCGTGCATCTTCCGCCGCCCGTAGACGCCGTAGTTCTCCGCATGCAACCGGGCCACCTCTGGGACGAGAAGCTCGTCCTTCAGCTGCCGGGCAGACGGGGCGCGGCCGACGGCGGCGCGATAGCCGCGGGAGGTGAGGAACCCCTGCACTGCCGGGCGCAACACTCGGCAGATGAGCTCGACCCCGAAACGATCCCGGTACTCGTTGACGAACCGGATCATCTCGGTCAGGGGCGGTCGAGCTCCTTCGCGAAAAACACGCTCGCAGCCTTGAGGATCTCGTTCGCCTTCCGCAACTCCGAGACCTCCTTCTGCAACCGCTTGATCCGCGCCGCCGCATCGGTCGTGAGTCCCAGCTTCACGCCTGCGTCGACCTCGTAACGCCGCTGCCAAAGCCGCAACGTCTCCGGGCTCATCCCGAGCAACCCCGCGACGTGACGGACCGCGCTCATCATGTTCGGGTGCGACGGTCGCGTCTCCGCGAGCATCCGCAACGCCCGCTCACGCATCTCCGGCGAATACTTCCTGTTCATCGAGATCCATCCTTGCTTGAAGAACGGAACGAAAGTCAGGCCGATTCATCGAGATTCGCTTGATCCATGACGCGAGACTATGGGGCGCGGTCTACCAACTTCGAGCCAGATGGTCGCCCCAGTACGGGGGCGCCCACGCATGCGCGTCCATCCGACTCATTCTCTGGGACTCTGGTCAGGGGTTCCTAATGTGCGCGGAATTCGCACACGCGACAGCAGGGAGATTGCTGTCACGCAATGACCCCAGGCGCCCGCGGTGTTCGGCCGCGTATTCCGGACGATGCTCCGGCCGTCGCGCCCGCAAGCGCCTGCTTCGCATTCCTCATGGGAGGGCCGGTCTGCTTTGCGCTGACGGTGGATCCACTCCCCCAGTCGTCGCTCGTCGGTGACAGTCGACTTCCGGCTCGGCAACCGTCCTTCACGCCCTCGGAACGCTGCGATGTCGGCGGCGTAGCGGCGGCGGGTTGTCGTGCGCGGTGCGAGGTCGATGTCGAGCGCACTCAGACGCGCCAGCTGATACCCGCATAGCGTGTGGCGGTTCCGCCGTTGCCGTGCGAGCCAGTACCCGAGAGAACGCTCGCTGGGATCCGGACTCCGGGGATTCGGGTCGCCGTGATTGCGCTGCATCCATTCAGCCATCCGGCTGACGGTGAGGACCCACTTCGCGACGCGGGCCGGACCTGTGCCGCTGACGGCGGTGGCGTGAAAGAGGAGCGATCTCTCCTGATCCAGGTTTCTGAGGCGTGGGTGCACTTTCGAGAGCTCACCCCAGTCGTGGTCGGTGTCTCGGACATGTTCCATGCACTCCTAGTGCGCGGCAGGGGGCTATTTCAGCGACATCGTCAGAACGTGCCCATTTACGGTCCATACGACCTAGACGAAAGGCCCCCATGGACAACACCCCAACAACCGAGCCGCAGGACCTGCAGGTGATGCTCACCGTGTCAGGCAGCGTGTACCTGCTCGACCTGTCGGGCTCGCGACTCAAGCGACTCCCCCGGACCTTCTCCCCACTGCAGACCGGGGTGACCTCCGATTCCCTTCGCCGCGACGAGGAATGGATCCGGATCTACGCTGTCGAACGGCTCGAGCCGGGCACGCGGGCCTTGTTCATTCTGGAACCGCTGGGAGATCCGAACACGACCATCTGGACGACTCGGGACACGACGGAAGTGGTGTGGATCAAGCCGGCAACTGAGGTCGAGTTCTGGGAGCAGCTCAAGGGCTACCTCGACGAACCGGAATCTTCAGATGCCTGAAGACATCGAGCACCTCACCGATACCGGAGTCGGGAGCTACGAGGTGATGACGATCTCGAGCAGCTACCTCATCGACCTCGACGCCCGCACGCTCGTCAGGCGAACGGGCGACCTCGCCAACGTGCTCGGAGTGCTCGACACTCCGCAATCCCTCGAGCGCATCGAGGTGTGCAGCATCGGGAAGCGGGCCCGCTTCCATGTCCGCCTCGACGACGACCCGATCCCGCAACCGATCACCACGATGATCGTCCTCGACATCTCGCAGGCGGGCGCCGACCACCGGACGCCCCAGGGCCACGAGATGGCGGCGCCGGACGGGGTGACATGGACCACTGTCGGCGGCGAAGGAGAACTGGTCGCCTGGGACCACCTCACTCTCCTCGGGATGATGCTCTTAGCTGGGCTCGCTGGCGATCGACTGCGCTTGAGGCGTGGCGACGCGGTGGTCGACATCGAGCTGCCCGCGCCACCTCAGGTCTCGATGACCTACTCCCACGGTGAGGTGAAGCGAAACATTCAGGTGCCGTTCATGGCCACCGCGCTGAGGGCCACCCGCAGATGGCTCTCGAATCCCCCACCGTCACGCCGAGGTACGCAGCCATGAGTACAGTCCTGGGAGCGGCGACCGGCGAGGTCTCCGCGGTCTGCAAGTCCGCGTCGACTCAGCGAGCGTTAGCTTCGACGAGGGCGATTGCGAACCACTGGCTTCGTCGAGTCGGGCGTACGAGAGGACGTAGGAGCGGGCGCACGGCGCTCGGGCCGCACCGTGTGCTCCTCGATGTACTGCCGGATCGCGTCACCGGGGATCGTGAGACGCCGCCGGATACGCGTGACCGCGATCTCGCCCTCGTCGATCATGCGCCGCACAGTGCGGAGCGACACTCCGAAGATCAGCGCCGCGTGCTGGAGGCTGTTGGTCTCCCCGATCGGGACCGGGCCGTGTCGCTCAGTGTTGTACCAAGCGGGAAAGCCGAGCCAGGAGGCGGCAGGGGCAGCCGAACCCGTCTGGTCGTCCGAGTTCCGGGGATCGATGTTGTTGAAGGTGTCTTCCATGAAAGCTCTGTGCGCGGCATCCCTGCGAAATGTGACATCACCCGACGTGACACGAAGAACTACGGTCGACCGTGGAACCGGGTAATGGTGGACAGAGGATGGCAACCACTGGCATAGGTTCTCGATGCCAGACGGAACTTGGTCCGATATCTAGGAGAGATACGAAAAATTCGAGTCCCATCACCGGTACTGCATTGCTCTCCTGAGATCTTGGGCTCATGGCCTCACGGCCTCCAGAGTCCCCGTAGACGGCGCGAAGCGTTGCAGAATCCTCTCGTCGCCGGGATCGCCGACGCCCGGACGCCGAGCACGACCGGATGGTGACCATCCTGAGTGCAAGCTCCTCACCACCGTGCTGAACGGAGTGGTCGAAGACTGGCGGGCGGGGTCGTCTTCAGCCGCGTGGATCCCTCCGACAAGACGCGGGTCGTGGACCTCGTCAAGGGATCGGGTCACGTCGTGGCGGTCACCGGCGACGGCATCAACGATGCGCCCGCGCCGCGGCACGCCGACATCGGCGTCGCAATGGGACTCGCCGGCACCGACGTCGCGAAGGAGTCCGCAGAGATCGTGCTGCTCGACGACAGCTTCTCCACACTGGTGCGCGCAGTGGAGCAAGGGCCGGTCATCTACGCGAACGTCAGCACAGGCGTCGTCAGCTGTCTGACGTCGAACGTGATCGCCAGTCGACCAGGCTTTCATCGTCAGTGGATGAGCACCTTGAGCGCGTTGTGGTCGGCGGCCCTGCCGAACACGTCGTAGGCCTCCTCCACTTGGTCGAAGGTGAACTCGTGGGTGACGAACTTGTCGGCCGGCAGGCGATGCTCGGCGACGAGTCTGAGCAGCATCGGGGTCGTGTTGGTGTTCACCAGACCCATCGCTATGTCGATGTTGCGGATCCACAGTTCGTTGAGGGCGAGCTCGACGGGCCTGCCGTGGACGCCGACGTTCGCCACGTGACCGCCGGGCCTCACGAGATCGACCGCCATCGTGAACGTCTGCGGGACGCCGACGGCTTCGATCGCGACATCGACGCCCCCACCGTCGGTCAGCGCCACGGTGCGCTCCCTCCAATCGGGGTTCGATGAGTTCACGGTGTCGGTCGCCCCGAACTCCTTCGCTCGAGCGAGACGCGCGTCGTCGACGTCGATCGCGACGACCTTCGACGGACCGTAGAGCTGCGACGTCATGACCGCGGAGAGACCCACCGGACCGGCACCGACCACCGCGACGACGTCTCCCGGCTTCACCCGGCCGTACTGCACGCCGATCTCGAACCCCGTCGGGAGCACATCCGAGAGCAGGATCGCCTCAGCGTCGCTCATGCCCTCCGGAACCTTGTAGACCGAAGTCTCTGCGAACGGGACGCGCACGAACTCCGCCTGGGTGCCGTCGATCATGTGGCCGAGGATCCAGCCGATGCCGGCCATACCCTCCGGGTTGAGGCAATGACTGTAGAGCCCCTGGCGACAGTTGCTGCAGACCCCGCACGAACTCACACACGAGAGGATGACGCGATCCCCCACCCGCAACTGGGTCACGCTGTCGCCGACCTCGACGATCTCGCCGACACCCTCATGACCGAGGATGCGCCCAGGGGCCACCTCGGGCACATCTCCTTTGAGGATGTGCAGGTCGGTGCCGCAGATGGTTGTGGCGACCATCTTGACAATCACATCGGTCGGCTGCGTGATGGTGGGAGTGGGCACATCGGTCCAACTCTTCTGACCGGGTCCCTGGTACACGAGAGCTTTCATGGCGAACCTCCAGTTCATTTCAGACGAATCGACGCCCCCGCCTCGAGCTCGGCGACGCTCGAGGCGGTGCGCAGGAAGCGTTTCGGATTGAGCGAGATCGAGCCGCTGCCGTGCTCCACCAGGACCTTCGCGAGCTCCCGGTGGTCGCTCGCCTCGCCCGCGAACGCCGAGGCGGAGGCCCCGCGTCGATAGGCGTCGGGTTCGGCAGTGATCCACTCCTCGAGCCCGTTGTGGGCAACGAATGAGCGGTACGCATCCGCTGTGGCGGCGAAGCCGTCGTCGGGCACGCGCACGCCCTCGCTCGACAGTGCGGTGATCAGCTCACCGAGCGAGGCGTTCTTGCCGCCGACCCGCGGGACGTCCGCGACCCCGACCTCCGCGAACCATACGACCTGACGTTCGTTCATGCCGAAAGGGTAGGACGTCGACGGAAGGGGCGATGTGACCTCAGACACACGAGCCTCGACACTCCCCCGCTTCCAGGTCTGTCAGACGCGCGGATACGGTTCCGCTCCCAGCCGAGGC